>NZ_JBFAGB010000007.1:0-272532 GCF_040639875.1 Actinomadura sp. NPDC023710 | reverse complement strand
CTCTCCCACCGCGCCACCGGCACGGACTGGCGCTCCCAGCTGCACCGGGCCCGGCGGCGGCCCCCCGCCCCTCCCTCCTCCGGCGGACCGGACGCGCCCTGGCGCCGCTGCCGTGGCTCGCCCCGTCCCTCGCGCTCATCGCGATCGTCGTGCTGTGGCCCGTCATCGAGATGGTCCGCACCTCGCTGCAGAAGATCAGCTCGTCCGGCGTCACGCTCGGCTACCGGGGCGGCGGCAACTACACCGACCTGTTCGGTGAGGACGACCTCGTCCCGGTCGTGCTGCGGACGCTGCTGTGGGTCGCCGGCGTCGTCGTCATCACCATGGTGCTCTCGCTCGCCCTCGGCCAGCTGCTGAACGCCCGCTTCCCCGGCCGCCGCGTCGTGCGCTGGGCCGTCATCGTCCCGTGGGCGGCGTCGGTCCTGATGACGGCGCTGATCTGGAAGTGGATGCTGGACAACTACTCCGGCCTGGTCAACCGCGTGCTGCTCGACCTGCACGTGATCGACGAGCCGGTGAACTGGCTGGCCCACCCGGGCCAGGCGATGCTGTGGATGATGTGGGTGGCGGTCTTCGTGTCGCTGCCGTTCACCTCGTTCGTCATCCTCGCCGGGCTCCAGACGATCCCCGCCGACGTGTACGAGGCGGCCCGCGTCGACGGCGCCGGACCCGTGCGCACCTACTTCGCCATCACGCTGCCGCTGCTGCGCCCCGCCGTGCTCATCGCGTCCATCATCAACGTGATCAATGTGTTCAACTCGTTCCCGATCATCTGGGCGATGACGGGCGGCGGCCCCGGCAGCAAGACCGACACCACCACCACTTTCATGTACAAACTCGCCTTCTACGACCAGAACGTCGGCGAGTCCGGCGCGATGGCGGTCGTGAACTTCGCCCTGATCCTCGTGATGGTTCTGCTGTACCTGCGCGCCGCCCGCTGGCGGGAGGAGGTCCGATGACGCGCCGGATCGTCCTCACGGGCGTCGGCTGGCTGGTCGCCCTGGCGTTCCTGCTGCCCTACCTGCAGATGTTCGTCACCGCGCTCAAGCCCGAACGCGAACTGACCGAGTCGCCGGGCACTTACCTGCCCTCGCACTGGACGTGGTCGAACTTCGCGGACGTCTGGTCGGCCGCGCCCGTCTGGACGTACATGCGGGTCTCCCTCACCGTCGCGGCCGCCGCCACCCTGGTCACCCTCGCCTGCGCGATGCCCGCCGCGTACTACACGGCCCGCAACCGCTTCCGGGGGCGCGGGGCGTTCCTGCTGCTCGTCCTGGTCACGCAGATGTTCGCGCCGACCGCGCTGGTGATCGGCATCTACCGGGAGATGGTCGCGCTCGACCTCACCGACACGCTGCTGTCGCTCATCCTGGTGAACGCGGCGTTCAACCTGCCGTTCTGCATCTGGATCCTGCACGGCTACTTCTCCAGCATCCCGAAGGAACTGGAGGAGGCCGCCTTCCTGGACGGCGCGGGCCGTGTCGCCGCCCTCACCCGCGTCACCCTGCCCATCTCCATGCCGGGCGTGGTCACCGCGATCGTCTACACGTTCATCGCGGCCTGGAACGAGTACATCGTGGCGCTGACGGTCACCGCGTCCCCGGACCGCCGCCCCCTCACCGTCGGCATCCCGTCCTTCGTGACCCAGTACCAGGCGCACTGGCAGTACCTCTTCGCCACCTCGCTGATCGCGATCATCCCGGTCGTCGTGCTGTTCGTCTTCATCGAGCGCTATCTCATCGGCGGCCTGACGGCGGGCTCGGTCAAATGACCCTCATCGGCCTGGACGTGGGCGGCACGACGATGAAGGCCGCGCTGTTCGGTGAGAGTGCGCGGGAAGACGGGGACTCACGGGTCCTGGCGAGCGAGTCGCGACCCACCGACCGGGCCGACCCGGTGGGCGGCGTCCTCGACTTCGCCGCCCACCTCGCCGCCCGCGCCGCGTCCCTGGGCTCTCCCGCCCGCGCGGCCGGCATCGCCCTGCTCGGCATCGTGGACGAGGCGACGGGCACGGCCGTCCACTCCGCCAACGTGGGGTGGCGGGACGTGCCGATGCTGCGCCTGGCGCGCGAGCGCCTCGGCATCCCCGTCGCCATCGGCCACGACGTCCGCACCGGCGGCCTGGCCGAGGCCGTGCTGGGGGCGGGCCGCGGCGCGGGGGACTTCGTCTTCGTGGCCATCGGGACCGGCATCGCCGCCGCCCTGATCCTGAACGGCGCCCCCTACCCGGGGACTGTCGGCTGGAGCGGCGAGATCGGCCACGTCGTCGTCCGTCCCGGCGGCGAGCCCTGCGCCTGCGGGAACCGGGGGTGCCTGGAGACCTACGCCTCCGCCGCCGCCGTCTCCCGCCGCCACGGCGAGGGCGTCCCCGCCGAAGAGGTGATCGCGCGGGCCGGGAGGGGCGAGGAGAAGGCGGGACGGGTCTGGTCGGAGGCGCTCGACTGCCTGGCCGACGGCCTCGCCACCGCGACGCTGCTGCTGGACCCGGGCCTCGTGGTCATGGGCGGCGGTCTCGCCCGCGCCGGGGACGCGCTCCTGACCCCTCTCGAATCGCGCCTGGCCGCCCGCCTGAAGTTCCGCGACCCGCCCCGCGTGCTGCGCACGCGACTGGACGACCAGGCGGCCGTCAAGGGCGCGGCGATCCTCGCCCGCCGCCTCCTCGACGAAGGCTAGCCCGCTTCGACCAGCTCGGCCAGGTTGTCCAGGGCCATGCGCATGCCGGCCTCGTTGTCGGCGGCGGGCACGGTGTCGGACATGCCGTCGTGCACGATGAGCACGACGGTGCCCCCGTCGACCTCGGTGAGCGTCGTGGTCATCGTCATCTCGCCCCGGAGGGCGGGATCGTCGGCCTCGAACTCGAACACCTCGACCACCCGCTCGTCGGGCACGAGCTCCACGAATCGCCCGTGGTAGGTGTCGGTGTGCGCCGACGACTTGCCGGTGCCGGTCGGCGCGTCGTAGGTGAGCGAGATCCGGAACGCTCCGCCCTCGCGGCCGTCGAACTCGTGCACCGTGCTGGTCATGCCGTCCGGTACCCGCCATGTCATGATCGCGTCCGCGTCGATGAGCGCCCGGTAGACCTCCGAAGGCCGGGCCTTCACGTGCCGCGACACCCGCGTCGAGTACATGCGCCCACCCTACGGAACCCCTCCGACATGAACCGGGGTCGCGGGCGCCCGTCCTCCGCCGCGTCGCCCTGCCCGAACCCGCCCGGCGGACCTGTCCCGCCGCCCGCGCGGCGCTTTCGCGCGACGCACGCCCGCCCCTCCCGGACGGCCGCCGCGCCCCGGATCCCTGGTCCGAAGTGCGGACCTTGACAGCGGCGGTCTCGCCGGGAACGATCACCCGCGGGGTGGCAGCACGGAGGTCACCCAACACGCCAAACAAGGGAGCCGAGATGGCTGAGCAGGACAAGGACTACCACTACCAGAATGACCAGTCGCCCGAGTCCAACGCCACCTCCGCCATCAACATGGCGCGGGACGAGTCGCCGGCGAACGGCGGCACGGGCGTTGTCAACATCGTCGACGACAACGGCAAGGTCGCGCAGACCTCCCTTCACAACACCACGGAGAACCTGGCACAGACCCTGAAGGAAAAGGGCAAGAGCTGACCCCTGCCAGGGCCACCTGAACATCGGCGTCCCGGTGGCGGCTTCCCAGCCGCCGCCGGGGCGCTTCTTCTTGGAATGGACCGGCCGGTGAGCGGGAGGCCCGGCTTGTAGTGTTTCGGCGTGTTCATGGGGCGAGACCGTGAGAGGGACCGCGTCGCCGGGGTTCTCGGGGACGCCCGTTCCGGGGTCGGCCGGACCCTGGTCATCCGGGGCGAGGCGGGGATCGGCAAGACCGCGCTGCTCGGCCGGATCTCGGCGGACGCCGGGGACATGCAGATCATTCGCGGCACCGGCGTCGAGTCGGAGAGCGAGCTGGCGTTCGGCGGGCTGCACCTCATGCTGCATCCGTACCGCGACCGTTTCGAGGCGCTGCCCGAGCGGCAGGCGGCGGCGCTGCGCTCGGTGTTCGGTCTCGCCGCCGGGCCGGCCGGCGACCGCTTTCTGATCGGCGCCGCCACCCTCACCCTGCTGTCCGAGCTGGCCGCCGACCGGCCGCTGGCGTGCCTGGTGGACGACGCGCAGTGGCTCGACAGCGCCTCGCTGGACGCGCTGCTGTTCGCCGCCCGCCGCCTCGGCGCCGACCCGATCGCCGTGATCTTCACGGTCCGGGACGGCGCCCGGCCCTTCCCCGACCGCGGCCTGGAGGTGCTGCGGCTGACCGGCCTGGACCGCGGCGCCGCCGAAGACCTGGTGGCGGCGCACGCGCCCGGCCTCACCGTCCCGGTGCGGGAGCGCCTGCTGGACGAGGCGGCCGGCAACCCGCTCGCGCTCATCGAGCTGGGGAACGCCCTGCGGTCGCGGCCCGCCCGTCCCGCCGGTCCGCTGCCGGTCGGCGGCAGAGTGCAGGAGACGTTCCGGCGCCGGCTGGCCGAGCTGCCGGACGCCACCCGCCGGCTGCTCCTGGTGGTCGCCGCCGACAGCACCGCCGACCTCGGCATCGTGCTGCGCGCCGGGGACGCGCTCGGCCTCGCGCCCGCCGACCTCGGCCCCGCCGAGGAGGCCGGGCTCGTGGTCCTGGACGGAGGGGAGGTGCGGTTCCGCCACCCGCTCATCCGCGCCGTCACCTACCAGGACGCGGCCCACCACCGGCGGATCGACGTCCACGGCGCCCTGGCGCGCGCCCTGCCCGGCGACGAGCACGCCGACCGGCGCGCCTGGCACCTGGCGGCCGCCGCGACCGGCCCCGACGAGGGCGTCGCCGCCGAGCTCGAACGGGTCGCGCACCGCGCCGAGCTGCGCGGCGGCACGGCCGCCGTCGCCACCGCGTACGAGCGCGCCGCGCGGCTCAGCACCGAGCCGGAGGGCAAGGCCCGGCGGCTCGTCCACGCGGCGCGGGCCGCCTACGACGCCGGCCGGCCCGACCAGGCCGCGCGTCTCGCCGAGGAGGCCGAGCACCTCACCGAACAGGACGGGGTCGTCGCCGAGGCCACCTTCATCCGCGCCCAGGTCGCCTACGAGCGCACCTCGCCCGCGGCCGACGCGGAGCTGGCGCTGCGGGGCGCGGCGCTCATCGCCGCGAGCGACCCCGAGCAGGCGGTGTCCATGCTGACGGAGGCCGTCTGGGCCGCCCGGGACGCGGGCGCCCACGACCTGGTGCGGCGCAGCGTCGAGCTGCTCGGGACGGTGCGGCTGCCCGCGGGCTCGGCGAAGGCGCCGGTGACCGCCGGGCTGATCGCCTACGGGCGGCTGGCGGACGGCGCGCCGGGGGCCGTCCCGCCGATGCGGGCCCTGTTCGAGGCCGCGCGGAGCGGCGAGGTCGAGGAGGTCGTCGAGCGCATCATCGGCGGTTTCATGGGCCTGCTCGTGGCCGACGACCGCGGCGCGACCGGGCTGCTGGAGGGGATGGCCGCGCAGGCCAGGTCCCGGGGCGCGCTCGGCTGGCTCCCCTACATCCTGGAGGCCCTCGCGATCGGGCGGGTGCTGCTCGGCGACCTGCGCGGCGCGGACGCGGCGGCGGCCGAGGGCATGTCGCTGGCCGCCGACATCGGCATGGACATGCAGGTGACCGCGCTGCGGTGCATCGCGGTGCGGCTGGAGTCGGATGCCGGACGCAGCCGCGCCCTGGCGGCGGGCGTCCTCGAGCACGCCGACCTGCACCCGACCAACACCGCGCTCGCGTCCTGGGGCCTCGGCCTGCTCGACCTCGCCGAGGGGAACGCCGGAGCCGCCCTGGAGCGGCTGGACGCGGTGTGCTCCGGGCCCGCCCGGCACGACGTGCTGATCCGCGCCGTCCCGGACCACGCGGAGGCGGCCGTGCGCGCCGGGCGCCCGGAGCTGGCCCGCACCCACCTTCCCGCGTTCGAGACGTGGGCGGCGGCCACGTCGAGCACGGCCCTGATCTCCCGCTGCCGCGCCCTGCTCGCCACCGGGGACGAGGCCGACGAGCACTACCGCACCGCCCTCGGCCTGCACGGCGACCGCGTCTACGACACCGCGCGGACCCGGCTGCTGTACGGGGAATGGCTGCGCCGCCGGCGCCGCCGCACCGAGGCCCGGGAGGAGCTGACCGCGGCGCGGGAGGCGTTCGCCCGGATCGGCGCCGAGTGCTGGGCCGAGCGCGCCCGCGCCGAGCTGGAGGTCCTCGGGGACCGTCCGGCGGCCCGGTCCGGGGACGCCGACCCCCTGAAACGGCTGACCCCGCAGGAGCTCCAGGTGGTGCGGCTCGCCGCCGCCGGGCTCAGCAACCGGGAGATCGGCGCGCAGCTCTACCTCAGCCCCCGCACGGTCGGGCACCACCTCTACAAGGCGTACCCGAAGATCGGCGTCACCCGCCGCGTGGAGCTGGCCCGGCTGGTATCGGACACATGACTTAGGCCCGTTGCCGCACCCGCCGGTCCCGCCCCACCCGCGCCGCTCCTCGGCCCCGTCCACCCCCGCCGACCTGCGCTCCTGAACACCCGTTCGATGACCGATGCGGGCCGTCCCGCCGCGCTCGTAGCGTCGTGGCCACCTCGAACGAACGGAGAACCACGATGCTTCTCGAGAACAAGACCGCGGTCATCTACGGCGGAGGCGGCAACATCGGCGGCGCCATGGCGCGCGGCTTCGCGGCCGAGGGCGCGCGGGTGTTCCTCGCGGGCCGTACCCCCGCCAGGCTCGACGCCGTCGCCGAGGGGATCCGGGCCGCGGGGGGCCTCGCCGAGACGGCCCGTGTGGACGCCCTGGACGAGGACGCCGTGAACGGCTGGGTCGACTCGGTGGTGGAGACGGCCGGCAGCGTCGACGTGTCCGTCAACCTCATCTCCCAGGACGCGCTGTTCCGGCCCATGATCGAGATGCCGGCGGCGGACTTCGGCCGCGCCATGGAGAAGGTCGCGCGCTCGTTCCTGGTGACCACCCGGGCCGCCGCGCGGCACATGGTCAAGCAGGGCTCGGGCGTGATCCTGCATTTCGGCGGGTCCGACGGCACCAACCGCGCGCCCGGCCTCGGGACCGTGCAGATCGGCAGCGACATGGTGGAGGCGATGCGCCGCCAGTGGGCGTGCGAGCTCGGGCCGCACTCGGTCCGCGTCCTGTCGATGCGCACCGGCGGCATCCCCGGCGACGGCCTGCCGGACCCGGTGAAGCAGCAGATGGTGGACGCCACCCTGCTCAAGCGCACCGCGACGCTCACCGACGTCGGCCGCGTCGCCGCCTTCCTGGCCTCCGACCACGCCGCCTGCCTGACCTCCACGCAGGTCAACATCTCCGCCGGCGCCCTGGTCGACTGACCGGGCCCGTCCTGACGCCGTCTCGTCCGATCCCGCGTCCCCACACACGCGGGAGACGACGCGGCGGGGAGATGGCGCCTCGTCCGCTCCGACGGGCCGCGATCCGGGCCCACCGCGCGGGCGAGGCGCCGTCCCGGCGTCTCGTCCGCGTTCAGCCGCGTCCGCCCGCCTTCGGGACGAAGGACGAGGCCATCAGGGCACCCCGGCCGAGTGCACGCCTTGAGCGTCGGTCGCCGGTCAGGCGGTCGGGCCTTGGCCGTCGTTGTCCAGGGTCTCGGCGTGCAGGGCCTGGGAGATGGCGTCCTGCCAGCCCGTCAGGAAGGCGGGGTAGCCGTCGGCGAACCGGCGCAGGTGGGCGGCTCCGTCGTCGGACAGTGCGGTGAGCTCGTAGGTGACGGTCACGTTGCTGTGGTCGCCGGCCTGCTCCAGGACGACCGAGACCGTTCCCGCGCTGACGCCCGGGGTGACGCGCGCGTAGCGGATGCGCCGCCCGGGGGTCGCGTCCACGACGATCCAGGTGGTGGTCTGGTCGCGGTCGGGTGTCTGGAAGACGGTCCCGGGCTCGGCGTCGTCGGCGACGGGCGCGGGGAAGGACGGCTCCCAATGGGGGACCCACCGCCGCTCGCCCTGCGCCGTGAACAGGGGAAGCGCCTCGCCGGGAGGCAGCGCGACCGTCAGGCGGCCGGTGAGCCGGTGCCGGGCGCCGCTCATCGCGTCTCGTCCAGGGTGTGCGCGTCCGCCGCGGTCAGGGTCAGGCCGTAGACGTCCTTGAGCTGCTCGATCTTGGCGAGCGTCTCCGGCGAGAAGGGGGCCTTCCCCTCGAAGGCGTGCAGGGCGATGCCTTCGACCAGGTCGCCCAGGGACAGGTCGAGGTACTCGGCCAGCGCCTTGAGGACCTTGAGCACGTTGCGCTCGATCCGCACGCCGGTCTGCACCCGCTCAACATTTACCATGGTACCAAGTTACCACCTCCGGTCCCGGCGTGGTGGCCATGCGGGGACGATCACCTCTACCTTGGACGATCACGCGATTTTCGGACGTGGCGGACGGAAGGGGTGGAGCGGCATGCCGGAACCTTCGGCCGCCTCGGGCGGAGAGCCGCCGACGGACGAGCGGCCGGGGGCCGACCCCGGCCCGCGGGGCCGGTGGTGGTGGGCGGCCTGGCTCGTCCCGGGCTACGCGATCTCCTACGGGCTCGTGCTCGCCCTCCTCAGCGACGGCTTCTTCTGGCTCGCGATCCCCGGGATGCTCGGGCTCGCCACCGTGGTGCTCCTGGCGCTGCATGTGCTGCTCGAAGGGCCGTTCGGCGCCGCCGTCCCCTATGCCACGGACGGCACGGACCGCGAAGGCCCGGTGAAGCACCATTACAAGATCCTCATCGGGCGGTACCTGCTGGTGGCGGTGGTCTCCGTCGCGATGGTGGCCGTACCGCTCGCCGTGGACGTCGACTACCTCTACCCGTTCGTCGGCACGGGGATGGTGGCGCTGCTGCTGGGGACGAGGTTCTGGCTTCCCCAGATCGTCTCCATGCGGAAATGCGCCCGGATACTGAAGGTCTACGACTTCGAGTTCCGCTCCCCCGTGCAGAAGTCGAACCTGCGCGGCAACGGGGTGCGGTCCCTGACCCTCGGCGCCGGCGGTTCTCCGCGCATGTCGGCCCGGGAGCCGCTGTGCTCCGACCGGTGGCCCAGGGGGATCGAGAACGGGGTGTGGTTCGCCGGGGACGACCCGTTCGGCGGAGTGATCCTCGTCCCGGGCACGGGTGAGCTGATGTGCATGCAGCCCGCGACCTGGTCGGCGCAGGACAAGGCCCGGCGGCAGGCCGACCACCAGCGCCGGGAGAGGGCCCGGCGGGCCGGTCTGGCGCGCAAGTCGATCTAGCGGCTCAGGTCGGTCCTGCGGTCACGGTGTGATGACGAGCTTGCCGCGCGTGTGCCCGCCCCGGCTGGCGTCGAAGGCCTCGCCCACCTTCTCCAGCGGGTACGTCCCGGCGACCTCCACCGTGAGCGCGCCGCGGTCGGCCATGGCCCCGAGCTCGGCCAGCTTCGCGCCGCTCGGACGGACCCAGATCCAGTGGCCGCCGTGCTCCTCGACGGTGTTGTCGGCGACGGACACGTGCCGCCCGTCCTCGGCCAGGACGGCGAGGGTCGTGTCGAGCTGGCCGCCCACGAAGTCGGCGACGGCGGACACCCCGTCGGGCGCCAGGGCCCGGACGCGCTCGGCCAGCCCGTCCCCGTAGACGACCGGCTCGGCGCCGAGGTCGCGCAGGAACTCGTGGTTCCTCTCCGAGGCCGTGCCGATGACGCGGGCGCCACGGTCCCGGGCGATCTGGACCGCCAGGCTTCCCACCCCACCGGACGCCGCGTGGACGAGCAGGACGTCGCCCGGCCCGACCCCCAGGCGGTCCAGCGAACGCTGCGCGGTCATCCCGACGAGCGGCAGCCCGCCGGCCTGGTTCCAGTCGAGCGACACGGGCTTGCGCGCCACGTCGTCCGCCGTGACCGCGACGAACTGCGCGAACGTCCCGGCGCCGACGACGTCCTTGCGGGCGTAGGACATGACCTCGTCGCCGTCCGCGAACTCCGGCGTGTCGGGACCGCTCCCCCGCACGACCCCGGCGACGTCCCAGCCGGGGATGACGGGGAACATCGCGTCCATCATCCCGTCCAGGCCGCCGGCCATGACCTTCCAGTCCACGGGGTTGACCCCCGCCGCGCGGACCTCGATCAGGACCTGCCCCGGGCCGACCTTCGGGTCCGGGACGTCCCCGGTCCGCAGGTGCGAGTTGTCGCTGGCGAAGGAGCCATAGGTGACGGCACGCATGCCCTCAACCTGCCACCCGGCCCGCCCGGCAAACATCGCCGCCGACGCGTAGGAACTTCCCTACGTTTGACAGGTAGGATATCCCCTACGTATCTTCGGGGCCATGAACATCACGCATGTGCGGCTGCTGACCGTGCCGGTCTCCGACCAGGACGCGGCCAAGGACTTCTACGCGGGCAAGCTCGGCTTCGAGGTGGTGATGGACCGCTCGACGGGCCCGATGCGCTGGCTCCAGCTGGCGCCCAAGGGCGCGGAGACGAACGTCGTCCTGGCGGACCACGTGCCCGGTGCGGCGCCCGGCAGCGTGCACGGGCTCATGCTGGAGACGACCGACCTCGACGCGGACTGCGAGCACCTGCGCAGCGCCGGGGTCCGGGTCGAGGGCCCGCAGGACCTTCCCTGGGGGCGGCAGGCGACGCTGACCGACCCCGACGGCAACGGCATCGTGCTGGCCGCACGTTGACGTCGGACGTCTTCGCGGCCCTGGCCAGCCCCGTCCGGCGGGAGCTCACCGCCCTCCTGCTGGACGGGCCGCGCCCGGTCAACGAGCTCGCGGCGCACTTCGCGATGAGCCGCCCGAGCGTGTCGGAGCACCTGAAGGTGCTGCGCGACGCCGGACTGGTCAGCGAGCGGCGCAACGGCCGGCAGCGCCTCTACCGGCTGGAACCCGCGCCCTTGCGGGAGCTCTCGCAGTGGCTCACCCCGTACGAGCGGTTCTGGCGGGAGAAGCTCGCCAACCTGCGCGACCTGCTGGACGAGGAGGACCTGTGACCCCTGTCGGCGAGGCGTCCGCCCTGGTCAAGCGGTTCGGGAAGGCGCGGGCCCGGCCGGCGGGCACCGGCGTGGACCGCCGGCATCGTCCTGGTGTCGGTCGCCGTCGCCGTCGCCCGTTTCCGCGGGGTGCGACGTGGAAGAGGGGGGAACATGAGCGGTGAGCGGGCCTCGATCGAGGTGGACGAGTTCCTGCCGCATCCGCCCGCGAAGGTGTGGCGGGCGCTCACCGAGCCGGACCTGCTGGCCCGGTGGCTGATGCCGAACGACTTCAAGGCCGTCGCCGGGCACCGCTTCACGTTCACCGCCGGGCCGATCCCGGCGATCGGCTTCGACGGGTCGATCGCGTGCCGCGTCCTCGACGTCGAGGAGGGGAGCCTGCTGCGCATCAGCTGGCGCGGAGGCGGCCTCGACACGACGGTGACGTGGCGGCTCGCCCCCGAAGGGCACGGCACCCGCCTCTTCGTCGAGCACGCGGGCTTCGACCTGGACGACCCCGTCAACGCCCACGCCTTCCGCGGCATGGGCAGCGGGTGGCGCTCCGGCGTCTTCCGCTCCCTGCACGACCTCCTCGCCGACCTGCGCTGACCCCGCGCAGGGCGGCGAGACGCCCTGCGGTGGTCAGGCGACGGGCTCCAGAGGCGGGTCGTCGGCGAACTGGGTGCGGTAGAGATCGGCGTAGCGGCCGTCCGCGGCGAGGAGTTCCTCGTGGGTGCCGCGTTCGATGATGCGGCCGCTCTCCACGACGAGGATCAGGTCGGCGGCGCGGACAGTGGACAGGCGGTGCGCGATGACGACGGCGGTGCGGCCTTCGAGGGCCTCGGTCAGGGCCTCCTGGACCGCGGCCTCCGACGTTGAGTCGAGGTGCGCGGTGGCCTCGTCCAGGATCACGACGCGCTGGCGGGCGAGCAGCAGCCGGGCGATGGTGAGGCGCTGGCGCTCGCCGCCGGACAGGCGGTAGCCGCGCTCGCCGACGATGGTGTCGAGGCCGTCGGGCAGGCCCTCGATGAGGGCGTCGAGGCGGGCGCGGCGCAGGACGTCCCAGAGCTCCTCCTCGGCCGCCTCGGGTCGGGCCAGCAGGAGGTTCTCGCGGATCGACTCGTGGAACAGGTGCCCGTCCTGCGTCACCATGCCGAGCGTGTCGCGGACGGCCTGGAACGACAGTTCGCGGACGTCGACGCCGCCGAGCCGGACGGCGCCGGAGTCGACGTCGTAGAGGCGCGGCAGCAGCTGCGCGATCGTCGACTTGCCCGCGCCGGACGAGCCGACCAGGGCGACCATCTGGCCGGGCTCGGCGCGGAACGAGACGTCGTGCAGGACGTCGACGCCGCCGCGGGTGTCGAGGGTGGCGACCTCTTCGAGGGAGGCGAGGGAGACCTTGTCGGCGGACGGGTAGGCGAAGGTGACGTTGTCGAACTCGACGGCCACCGGGCCCTCCGGCACGTCGCGGGGCTCGGGCTTCTCGGCGACGAGCGGCTTGAGGTCGAGCACCTCGAAGACCCGCTCGAAGCTGACGAGCGCGCTCATCACCTCGACGCGGGAGCTGGCCAGGGCGGTCAGCGGCGCGTAGAGGCGGGTGAGCAGCAGGGCGAGGGCGACGACGGCGCCCGCGTCGAGGTGGCCGCGCAGGGACAGGAACCCCCCGACGCCGTAGACGAGCGCGAGGGCGAGCGCCGAGACCATGGTGAGCGCCGTGATGAAGACGTGCTGCACCATCGCGGTGCGGACCCCGATGTCGCGGACGCGGCGGGCCCGGGCGGCGAACTCGGCCGACTCGCGCGCCGGGCGCCCGAACAGCTTCACCAGCGTCGCGCCGGGGGCGGAGAACCGCTCGGTCATCTGCGTGCTCATCGCGGCGTCGTGCGACGCGGCCTCGCGTTCGAGCTTCGCCAGGCGGCTGCCCATCCGGCGGGCCGGGAGGACGAAGACGGGGAGCAGGACCAGCGCGAGCAAGGTGATCTGCCAGGAGATGCGCACCATCACGGCGAAGGTCAGCAGCACCGTCACGAGGTTGCTGACCACCCCGGAGAGGGTGTCGCTGAACGCGCGCTGGGCACCGATCACGTCGTTGTTGAGCCGGCTGACCAGGGCGCCGGTGCGGGTCCGGGTGAAGAACGCGACCGGCATGCGCTGGACGTGGTCGAACACGGAGGTGCGCAGGTCGAGGATCAGCCCCTCGCCGATGCGCGCGGACAGCCACCGGTTGACGAGCCCGAGGGAGCCCTCGGCCAGCGCCAGAGCCGCGATCACTATGGCCAGCCACACGACCGTGGACGTGGCGTCATGGTCGACGATCGCGTTGACGACCCATCCGGCGAGGACGGGCGTCGCGACGGCGATGACCGCCATCATCACGCTGAGCAGGAGGAAGGCCGTGAGGATGCCACGGTGCGGGCGGGCGAACCGGCCGATGCGCCGCAGCGTCGCCCGGGAGAACGGCCTGCTGTCGCGCGCGTTCATGGCGTGGTGCAGCGACATCCACGCCGTGACTTCCATGTCCATGGAGACCCCTGTGATCGTTAGCCTGGAACAGCAAGCATGCGACCTCAAGAAAGCTTGAGGTCAAGTCGCCGCCGGATCCCAGGATCCCGCGGGGGTACGACAGTTCCGCGAAGGAAGGGCGCCTGTGGACATCGACAAGGTCCGATCCGACACTCCCGGTTGCGCGCGGGTGGCCCATCTCAACAACGCCGGGGCCGCGCTGCCGCCGCGCCCCGTCATCGACGCCGTCACCGGCCATTTCGAGCTGGAGTCACTGATCGGAGGATACGAGGCCGCCGAGCAGAACGAGGCGCCCATCGCGCACTTCTACGACGCCGTCGCCAGGCTTCTGGGGGCCCGTCCTGATGAGATCGCCTTCGTGGAGAACGCGACCCGGGCGTGGGACATGGCGTTCTACGCGATCCCCTTCGCGGACGGCGACCGCATCCTGACGACGACGAGCGAGTACTCCAGCAACGCGATCGCCTATCAGCACGTGGCCGCGGCCAAGGGCGCGCGCGTGGAGGTCGTCCCGGACGAGCCCGACGGCACACTCTCTCTGGACGCGCTGGAGGCCGAACTGGCCAAGGGCGACGTCCGGCTGGTGTCGCTGAACCACATTCCCACGCACAACGGGCTCATCAACCCGGCCGCCGAAGTCGGTCGGCTGTGCCGTGCGCACGGCGTCCTGTACCTCCTGGACGCCTGCCAGTCGGTGGGGCACCTCTCGGTGGACGTCGGAGAGATCGGCTGCGACATCCTGTCGGCGACGGGGCGCAAGTTCCTGCGCGGCCCGCGCGGCACAGGGTTCCTGTACGTCCGGCGCGACATCCTGCGGACGCTCGTCCCGCCGTTCCTCGACCTTCAGGCGGCCGACTGGAAGGCGCCGGACGGGTTCGAGATGCGCGAGGACGCCCGGCGGTTCGAGACGTGGGAACGGCACGTCGCCGGGCAGATCGCACTGGGCGTCGCCGCCGACTACGCGGCCGACCTGGGGACGGCGCGGATCGAGGACCGCGTCCTCGGCCTCGCCGCCCGGCTCCGGGAGGAACTGGCCGCCCGGCCCGGGATCACCGTCCTGGACAGGGGCGCGCGGCCGTCCGGCATCGTCACCTTCACCGTGGACGGACGCGACCCGGCCGCCGTCAAGGCGGCGGCCAGGGAGCGGGGCGTCAACGTCAACGTGACCGACCCGATCTCACACGGATACGACCCGCACGCCCGTCCAGCGGCCGTGCGGGCCTCCGTGCACTACTACAACACCGACGAGGAACTGGAGCGGCTCCTGTCCGTGCTGGCCTAGGTCCGTGCTGCCCTGGGTCCGTGCCGGCCCAGGTCGGCAGGGTCAGGTGTTGGAGCGTGCCGCGCTGATGTCGGCGAGCGCAGACGCCGCGTCCCGCTCGATCGCCAGGTCGCCGATGGACACGATGCCCACCGGACGGCCGTCCTCCATGACGGGGAGCCGCCGCACGGACCGCTCGCGCATGATCTGCGCGGCCTTGTCGAGGGAGTCGTCGGGCCCCACCGTCGCGGTCACCTTGCTGGCGATCTGACCGATCTTGGCCTGGGTGGGGTCGCCGCCCGCGGCGAGCCCGCGCACCACCAGGTCGCGGTCGGTGACGACGCCCTTCAGGTCGTCGCCCTCCGCCACCAGGACCGCACCGATCTCCTCGTCGCGCATCGCACGCGCCACGGTCACGATGTCGAGCTCCGGCGACACCGACGTCGGCGAGCCGGTCATGATGTCGCGGACTTTCGTGGCCATCGCTCACTCCTTGCTCGTGGGTCGTAGCCGGGAACGATGCGGCCCTACCCCGCAGACGGGGGATCACTCATCGCGTCCGGAACGGCGCGAGCACCCTCATGGCCGCGGCCTCGTCCACCACGAGCCGGTTCGGGTCCGAGGGCGCGGGACGGACCGGAATCGTGGCCGCGGCGACCCCGCCGCTCCCGTCGAACCCCCGCGCGAGCGTGCGCAGCGCCCCGGGGTCCAGCTTCGGCGTGCTCTCGACCGCACCGGCCGCGACGGTGAGGAAGCGCGCGAACCTCAGCGGGTTCTGCGTCGAGAGGGCCTTGGCCTGTCGCGCCAGCGAGGCGAGGAAGCGCTGCTGCCGCTTGACCCGGTCCAGGTCCGAGCCGTCCCCGAGGCCGTGCCGGACCCGGACGTAGGCGAGCGCCTGCGTCCCGTTCAGCAAGTGCCGGCCCGCGGGAAGTTCCAACCCGGAGTTCCGGTCGTCGACCGCCTTCGGCAGCGTCACCTCGACCCCGCCGAGCGCGTCCACCACTCGCGTGAACCCGCCGAAGTCGATGGTCACGGTCTGGTCGATCCGGGCGCCGGTCAGCGCCTCCACCGTCCGGCGCGTGCAGGCGGCGCCGCCCAGCGGGAACGCCGTGTTGACCGTCGCCTGCCGCGCCGGGGTCCGGCCGCAGGCGGGGATCCGCACGAGGACGTCCCGCGGGATGCCGACCACCTGCGGCCTCTTCCGATCGGCGGGGACGTGCACGAGCATCAGGGTGTCCGAGCGCGACAGGCCGCCGTGGCGGGCGTCCAGCCCGATGACCAGCACGTTCAGCGCCCTGGCGGTAGTGGGCGCGGTCGAGCCGGTCGCCGCGGGCCTCGCGCCGCGCCCGTGCAGCACCACCGCCGGGACGAGGATCGCCGCGGCCGTGACCACCGCGACCACGCCGAGCAGCGTCCACCGCACCATGCCCGTCCACCGCACCATGCCCGTCCAGCGCACCGTGCCGCGGCGCCCGCGCCGCGCCTCGTCCAGCAGCCGGCTCCGCTGCCGGGCGAGCGACGGCGGCGGCTCGTGCTCCAGGTCGCGGCCGAGGCCGCGGATCAGGTCCAGATCGTCCACGGTCACGCCTCCTCGCGCATCGGGTCGGTGTCGCCGAGCGCCGCGCGCACCTTGCGCCGGGCCCGGTTGAGGCGGGAGCGGACCGTGCCGACCGGGATGCCGAGCGCCCGCGCCGCCTCCTCGTAGGACAGGTCGCCCCAGGCCACCAGGAGCAGGACGTCCAGGTCGCGGCGCGCCAGGCCGGACAGCGCCGCCGCCAGCACGGGACGGGTCGCCGACGCGGTCACGCCCGCCGCCACGCGGTCGTCGGGCCCCTCCACCGGGCCGTCCACGGGGCTGCGCCGCAGCGCCCGGTAGCGCGCGGCCTCCGCCCGGTGGTGCCGCGCGACCAGCTTCGTCGCGATGCCGAACAGCCACGGCCGCGCGTCCCGGTGCTCCAGGTCGTAGCGGTGCCGCTTGCTGAACGCGACCAGGAACGTCTCCCCGACGACGTCCTCCGCGGCCTCCCCGAGCCTGCGGGAGACGTAGCGGTAGAGCATCGCCGAGTAGCGGTCGAACAGCGCGGCGAACGCCTCGGGATCGGCGAGCGAGCGCTCGATGAGAGCGGCGTCGCACTCCCGAGCCGTCGGGGGAACGGTCATCGCGGCCACCATGGCATGCGCACCGGGCCTTCCCGTGCGGGGACGTTGTCAGCGATGTATCTCCGCAACCCGCGCCCCAGGTTCACGGCGACACCGCGCGCCGATACGGAACCCGGCGAACCTTCCCGATAAAATGCGCATCCTCTATATGCACGGGGTTGTCGGCAGGACCGCTCCGCCGCCTGTCGGGGACGAGCAGAGGGGGTCTGCACGTGGGCGACGACGCCGAGCTTGACGCGGAACCGGCGCGCAACAGAACCGCCGAGTTCCGCGTGCCGGTGAAGGTCAACCTGACCCGTCCGGACATCGCCGTCCGCCGTCCCGCCAAGCCGCAGGACGAGCCCGGCGACGAGACCGACAAGGTCGTGGACGAGGCCACGGACGAGGACCTGGACGAGGCCGCGGACGAAACCGCTGACGAAACCGCTGACGAGGCCGCTGACGAGGCCGGCGACGAGGCGTCCGAGGAACCGGCGGGCAGCACATGGTACGTCCAGTTCACGCCTCCTCCCCCGAAAGAGGAGCCGGAACGGGAGGCTCCGCCCGCCGCCGCTCCTCCGTCCCCGGAGACCAAGCCTTGGCGCCCCACGTCACCGTCCGCCCAGGACGAGGAGCCCGCCCAGGAGAGCCGCACCGCCTCCCCGCCGCAGGAGTCCCCGGCCGAAGAACACACCGAGGACGACCGCACCCCGCAGACCACCGCGCCCCAGCAGGACCGCACCGCCGCCACGCCGCAGGAAACGCAGGAGCGCACCGACGAGGCCCGCGAGGCGCGCACCACCCCGGCACGGCGCCATGCCGCGCCCCCGAAGGCCGACGACGAGCCACCACCGGCCGCAACGCCCCGAACCAGCGGCCGCCACGCGGTACGTCCCGCGACCGGACACCCCCAAGGCGCTCCTGAGCCGGAGACAGAGCGGGAAACGCCGGGCGATGCCCCAGAGGCCCGTACCGGCGCGGCTCCACCCGCCCCGCCGCGACGACACGCGGCGCCCTCTGGCGCGCCGCACGACACCGAGCGTCCTCGGGCCGCGGCCCCGCGCATCGCCCCGGCGCCGCCGCAACACCGGGAACACCCCGGCGACGTCCACGAAACGCGCGGCGACCGGGCGCGACCCGCGCCGCCCGACAGCGAACGTCCCGGCGCGCCCGCGCCGGCAGCGCAGCAGGGCGCACCCGGCAACGTCCGCGACGCCCGTGCCGGCGCGGCGCCGACCGCCCCCTCACGGCACACGGCACCCCCGGAGACGGGACGTCCCCAAGGGGCGCCTCGCACGACTCCCGAGCCACCGCGACCGCAGGAACGCCCCGGCGGCGTCCCCGAAACACGTGCCGACCGGGCACTGCCTGCTCCGCCGCGTCCTTCCACGCCGCCCGAGAGCGAACACGCCCAGGGCTCGGCCGCACCGGCCATGTGGCCCGAGGCCCCCGGCGACGTCCGTGGCGGCGCGCCCTCGTCCGCCGGCCCTACGCGGGTCGAGCGGTTGCCGGATCTGTCGGCGGAGGGCGGGCCTTGGGAGGCCGCGCTTCCGGCTCCGGCGGCGCGGACCTCCGGGCAGTGGAGCGTGCCCTGGGACGGTGCGGCCCCACCGGTGCCTCCGGCCCAACCGGCCCAACCTGTGCCTCCGGCCGCGCCCGCCGTGGCGGAGAAGCGGAAGGGCAAGCGGCGCTGGCCCGTCGTCGTCGCGGCCATGCTGGTCCTCGTGGCCGGGCTCGTGGCCGGGCAGCTGCTGCGGCCGCCGCCCGACCCGACGGTGCGGCTGGCCATCGCTTCGAGCCACACCTTCCCCGGGCAGGCGCCGGTGCTGCCGTGGCCCGCGGTGGGCCAGGCGGTGCTCTACGTGGACGGCCTCGGGACGATGGGCTCGTCGGGCGGCGCCGTGCCGACGCCCACGGCGAGCGTCGCCAAGGTGATGACGGCCTACGTGTACCTGAGCGAGCATCCGCTGAAGTCCGGCGAGGCGGGGCCGGTGCTGACGGTGTCGCCGCAGGCGGCGGCGCAGATCCCGGCGCGCAAGCGGCGCGGCGAGTCGCTGCTCGGCGTCACGGCGAACCAGCGGCTGACCCAGCGCAAGGCGCTGGAGTCCCTGCTCATCATCTCGGCGAACGACGTGGCGCACGAGCTGGCGCGCTGGGACTCCGGGAGCGACCAGGCGTTCGTGGTGAAGATGAACGCCGCGGCGAAGCGGCTGGGCATGACCGGCACGCGCTACACCGACCCGAGCGGCTACCACTCCGGGACCGTCAGCACGGCCGCCGACCAGGTGAAGCTGCTGCGGGCGGCCATGCAGATCCCGGCGTTCACCGAGATCGTGAACAACCGGATGTACGTGCCGGACGGCGGCGGGTCCCCGCGGCAGGGCGGCAACTTCATCCTGGGACGCAACGGCGTGGTCGCCGGCAAGACCGGGTACACGGACGCGGCGGGCGGGAACTTCGTGTTCGCCGCGCACCGGAACGTCGGCGGCACGCAGACCCTGATCGTGGGCGCGGTGATGGGGCAGCGCTCCCCCAGCGCGGCGGACGCCGTCAACACGGCGGAGGGCATCCTCGTCGCGGCCGAGCAGGCCATGGTCGTGGCGCCGCTGGCGCGCCCCGGGCAGACGGTCGCCTGGATCGAGGACGGGCTCGGCGGCAGGAAGGCGCTGGCCGCCCCGTCGCCGGTGAACGTCGTCGGCTGGCCCGGCCTCACCGTGCCCGTCGGATACGACGGCGACCCGCCCGCCGAGCCCGAGCGCGGCACGAAGGCCGGGGTCGTGGACACGGGCGCCGCACGGGTGCCGGTGGAGGTCGGCACGGGGCGGTCCCCGTCCATCGTCAAGCGGCTGACGCGCCTCGGCTAGGCGCGCGGGGACGGCGGGGGGACACCGCTAGGCGTACAGGGCCGACAGGAAGCGGATCAGCAGGGCCTCGCGGGTGGCGGGCGGCAGGGCGTCCAGGATGGCGTTGACCATGGCCATCTCGGGCTCCGCGCCGCCGGCGAGGTCGACGCCGACCGATGCGAGCAGCCCCGCGAACCCTGCGTCGTCGAGGCTGTCGAGGTCCAGGCCGGCGAGCGCGTCCACCAGGCCGGACGGGACGTCCGGCGGCCCGGCCTCGCGGGCGGCCTTCACCGCGTCGGCGAGCGCGGCCAGGAGCGCGTCGACGTCACTGACGCCGGTGAGCGTGAAATGCAGGTTCGGCGGGATGCCCTGGTAGGACAGCTGCGGCTGGAAGAACCAGCCCCGGGCGCGGGCCTCGTCGGCGACGACGAACACGTCCAGCGCCGGGTCGGTCGAGGCGACGGCGACGAGCGGGGCGGCGGGCTCGCCGAGGACCCGCAGGCCCGGGATCTCCGCGACGCCCGCGACCAGCCGCTCGGCCGCCGTCATCGCGGACTCGGCGAGGTCGCGGTAGCCCCGGGCGCCGACCGCCATGAGCGTCGCCCACGCCGCACCCAGCGGCCCGGCGCTCTTGCTGCTCTGCACGCCCGCGTTGATGACGGTGTACCCGGGCCATTCCGCGGACGCGAAGTAGGCGCGGCGGCGGAGCGACTCGTCCGCGAACAGCACGACCGATGCCCCCTTGGGCGAGTAGCCGTACTTGTGCAGGTCGCAGGAGAGGGACGTGACGCCGGGCACGGACAGGTCGAACGGCGGGACGTCCCGTCCGGCGTCGCGCAGCCAGGGCAGCACCCAGCCGCCGACGCAGGCGTCCACGTGGCACGGCACCCCGGCTGACGCGGCGATGGAGGCGATCTCCGGGACCGGGTCCATGACGCCCTGCGGGTAGGACGGCGCCGAGGCGACGACCAGCACCGTGCGGGGCGTGAGCGCGGCGGCGGTCGCGGCCGGGTCGGCGCGGAACGCGTCGTCGACGGGAACGTGCACGACTTCGAGGCCGAGGTAGTGCGCGGCCTTGTGGAACGCGGGGTGCGCGGTCGCCGGCAGGACGATCTGGGGCGTGCCCTCGACCGGCCGGGCGTCCCGCGCCGCCTTCACCGCCAGCATGATCGACTCGGTGCCGCCGCTGGTGAAGATGCCGGTACCGCCGCCGAGCTTGTCCGCGACGCACCCGACGATCCGGCGTTCGAGCGCGACGATGCTCGGGAACGCCGTCGGGTCCAGGCAGTTGACCTCCAGCATCTCCTGGTAGGCGGTGGCGGCGAGGTCGTGCACCGCGTCCCGCCCGGTGTCGTAGACGTAGGCGGTGACCTGGCCGCCGCGCACGGGCAGGTCGGCGTCGCGCAGCCGGGCGAGTTCGGCGAGCAGGTCGGCGCCGGGGCGGCCGGCTTCGGGAAGGCGGTCAGACGGCATGTTCCGGTGTTCCCTCGATCGGGCGGTGGACGGCGGCCCGCCGGCGATAGGCCAGCAGGAGGGGGACGCTGAGCAGCAACAGAGCGGCCGGGACGAGCGTGAACCCGACGGTCAGCCCGGTGAGGGCCGACTCCTCCTGGACGACGGGGGTGTCCAGGTCGGAGGACTGGAAAGACGAGAGGGCCAGGATCAGCGCGAAGACGCCGGGGCCGAGGGCGAGCGCGCCCGTCTCCGCGGCCGTCCACAGTCCGGTGAAGGCGCCGGACTGCGCGTGCCCCGTCCGCCCGGCGTCGGCGTGGACGGTCTCGGGCATCAGCGACAGCGGGAGCAGCTGCACGGCCGCGTAGCAGACGCCGATCAGGGCGCTGAGGGCCAGGACCCCGGCGGTGGAGGTGATGAGCGGGTAGGCGGCGACGCCGGTCGCGGCGAACACCACCAGCGCCGCCGCATAGCAGCCGACCTCCCCGTACCGGCGTGCCAGCCGTCGCCACAGCGGGACCGCGAACGCGCTCGGCGCGACCATGCAGACGAACATCGCCGAGGTGAGCCCGTAGTCGTCCAGCCGGTACGTCGCGATGTACGGCGCGCCCGCCAGCATGATCGCGACGGCGAGGGTGTTCCCGACGTGCGCGCCGAGCAGCAGGAAGAACGGGCGGTTGCCGCGCGCGGTGCGCAGCGCGGCGGCCAGCCCGAGCGGGTGCGGCCCCGGACGGGAGGGGATCCAGCGGGTCGCCAGCGTGCTCGCCACCATGGCCGCGCCCATGACGAGCCCGATCACACCGCCCATCAGGGCGTATCCCGCGCGCCCGCCGCCGGCGGCACCGGTCAGGACGGGCGCGAGACCGCCCGCGACGAGGATGCCGACCGTCAGGCAGACGACCCGCCACGCCATCGCGCGCCCGCGCTCGGACGGGTCGCCGGAGATCTCCGCGGGCAGCGCCACGTACGGCACCTGGAAACACGCGAACGCGCTGGCCGCCAGCAGGAACATGATCCCGGCCCAGCCGGCCGCGAACCCCGGGGAGTCGGCCGGGACGGCGAACATCGCGGCGAACAGGACCGGCAGGGTCAGCGCGCCCAGCATCAGGAAGCGGGTGCGGCGGCCCGTCCGGACGGCCTCGCGGTCGCTGGCGGCGCCGACGATCGGGTTGAGCAGCACGTCCCATGCCTTGGGGACCACGAGGACGGCCCCGGCGATCGCGGCGGACACGCCGAGGACGTCGGTGAGGTAGTACAGGAGCAGCAGCCCGGGGACCGAGGAGAAGACGCCGGTACCGATCGAGCCGACGCCGTAGCCGAGGAGCCGCCGCCGGGGCAGCGCAGTGGTCATCCGGGGCTGCCGGCGGGCGGGCTGATCGCCGCGGCGACCGTCCGGCGCATGTGGGCGCGGAACCGGGTGACCGCCTGCGGGTCGTCCACCCCCCGGCGCTTCCCGCCCTGGTCGAGGATGCCGCCCGAGCCGAACCCGTGCGTGCACCAGACGACCGTCCACACGAGGTAGTCGAGGTCGACCCGGTCGTCCACGACGTTGCGGGCGGCCTCGCTGACCATCTCCATCAGCGGCCGGACGTACTCGTCCTCCAGATGCGCGACGTCGGCGGCGTCCGAGAGCCACCGGTGCATCCACAGCGCGGGGATCTCGGGCCGCTCCATGCAGAACTCGACGTACCGGTCGACGAGGGTGAGGAGGCCCTCCACGTCCGGGGTGATCTCGGCGAGCGCCTTCTCCAGCACCTGCCGCTCGGCCCGGTGGGCGCGCTCCATGACGACGAGGTAGAGGTCGCGCTTGCCGCCGACGTGGTAGGCCACGGTGGCGACGTTGAGCCCGGCGGCCTCGGCGATCATCCGGGTGGACGTCCCGTCGTAGCCGAGCGCGGCGAACAGCCGGGTGGCGGCCTCGATGATCCGGTCACGTCCGGTATCGCTGCTGCTCATCTGCCCAAGCTAGGGGCTCGGACCGCGCCCGGTCAATCGCTTGATTGAGAGACCGCGGCGGCGGGCGCGGTGAGCCAGACGGTCAGCACCATCTCCAGCTCCAGCCGCAGCTCCGGCTCGTACATCCGCTCGCCGAAGAGTTCCTCCAGCTGGTGCAGCCGGTACCGGACGGTCTGCGGGTGGACGTGCAGCCGGTTCGCGACCTCGGTGGCGTTGAACCCGTTCTGCAGGCAGGCCAGCAGCGTCCGCATGAGCCGTTCGCGGTGCCGGGGCCGGACCTCCTTCAGCGGCGCGAGCCGCAGCTCGGCGACGGCGCGGACCAGCTCCTCGTCCTTGAAGACGACGAGCGCCGGCATGTGCTCGGCGCAGCGGACCAGCCGGTCGGACGGCAGGATGCCGCGGCGCGCGAGCGGCAGCGCCTCCCGCGCCCAGCGCAGCGACCTGGCCGCGTCCTCGGTGCGGACGGTCGGGCCGAGCGCGGCGACCCAGTCGCGCAGCGCCGACTCCAGCATCCGGCCGCGTCCCGGGCCCTCCGGGTCGGGCACGAGCAGGCAGGGTTCGCGGCGGTTGACGTCCGCGAGCACGTCGGGCGGGAGGGACGGGTGCGAGAAGGGCTGCCGTCCCCGCTCGTAGAGGACGACGGCGGCGACCGTGCGCGGGACGCGCCACTGGGCGAGGCGGGCCAGGTCGGCGACGGCCTGCGGGGCGGCGGGCGGTTCGGCGAGCAGCAGGTCGAGCAGCCGGCGGCGGCGGTGCTCCAGTTCGCCGGCCTCCTGCTCGCGGGCCTTGGTGTAGCCCTCGGTGGCGGCGCGGGCGATCTCGTCCAGGAACGCGAAGATCGCCTCGGCGATGCCGGCGAGGGTGCGGCGGGAGATGTCGTACCGCTCGGACTCGGCGGCGAGCCGGCGCCAGGCGACGCGGGCGCCGAGCCGCAGCGAGGTCTGCAGGATGTCCAGGTTGCGGCCCTCGCGCGCCTCCGCCCAGCCGATCTCCCGGTAGACGGCGGCGACCGGCTCCCAGGAGCTCTCCGGGTCCATGATGAGGTCGACGAACTGGCGCAGCGCGCCCTCGACGGCCAGCCGGACGAGCCGCGCGTACTCCTCGTCCTGCGGGCGTGAGTACTCGGGGATCCCGGCGAGGATCTCCTCGATCATCTCCTCGGCGAGGGCGTCCAGGTGGGGCCGGAACACGGTGGACAGCTCGCGGGGGACGCCGGCCCAGGGTTTCAGCGGCGAGCGCTGCTCAAGGCTCGTGGTCACCGTTGCACCTCCCGCTCTGGAAGCTACCGACGACCGGCCGGGCGGGCTGCACGACGCGTTACGCATTGCGCTGCGCCCCTTGTAAGCGAACTGACAAGACCACGCCCCGCGGGAGCGCCGGGCGAAGCGGGCATCCCGCCTCGCGGCCGACTTCACGCCCGGCGGGGACTCGGGCCGGCGAACACGGCCGCGGCGCCGAGGGCGAGGTAGATCAGCCCGGTCGCGTACCGCTGCCGCCGCTGGAACGAGGGGCGTGCCCGCAGCCACCCGCCGATCGAGCCGGCGGCGACCGCGTACACGATGTCGCCGGTCAGCCCGATCAGCGCGGTCGCCAACCCCATCACCGCGATCTGCAGCGGCACCGCGCCCGCGTCCTGGTCGACGAACTGGGGCAGGAACGCGAGGAAGAACAGCACGACCTTCGGGTTGAGGACGTTGACGAGCACGCCGTCCAGGTAGACGCGGCGAAGCGGCCGCGGTTCGAGGTCTGGCTCGTCGGCGTGGTCGCGGCTGCGCAGCGTTCGGTACGCGAGGTAGACGAGGTATGCGGCGCCCGCGTAGCGCAGAAACCCGAACGCGGTCGCGGACGCGGCGACGACCGCGGACAGCCCGGCCGCGGCGGCGCCGATGTGGACGAGCGTGCCGGTCTCGACACCGAACGCGGACGCGATCCCGGCGCGACGGCCCTCACCGACGCTGCGTGCGGTGATGTAGAGGTGGTTCGGGCCCGGGATGGCGACCAGTGTCAGGGCGGCCAGAAGGAACAGCAGCGGGTTCGTCATGGGAGCACGCTAGGGCCGGAATGGTCCGCCCTCTAGATCCAATCCCTGTCGGGCGACGTGGACCAATCAGCCCGGGGTGGGAGCGGCGAACGCGCCGGCCAGCACCAGGCGCCCGGCGGTGCGGACCATCGCGGCGACCTCCTCCGCCGGCTGGCGCAGCGACGCCAGGCTGATCAGCGCGGCGAGCAGGATGTGCGCGAGGACGATCTCGACGTCGTCCCGCTCGGGCACCGGGTCGCCGATCGCCGTCGAGAGCCGGTCGCGCAGGAACAGGAACAGCACGGTGCGGGCGTCGTCGACGCTGGAGTCGTCCGAGGTCACGGCCTGGATGATCGCCGACGTCAGGGTCGGCTCCGCCGCCGCGACGTGGACGATGCGCTCCAGCAGCGCGGTGAGCCGCTCCTGCGGGGTGTCGCCGACGGCGAGTGCGTCGATGTCGTCGGTGACATGGTGCGCCCAGGTCGCCGCCACCTCGGTGAGCAGGTGGTCCTTGGTGGCGAAGTACCGGTAGACGGTCGCGCGGGCGACCCCGGCGCGGTCGGCCACGTCGTGCATGGTGACGGCCGGGTACCCGCCCTCCAGCGCAAGCTCGCGGGCCGAGTCGATCAGGCGCTCGCGGCGCGCCTGCTGATCCTTGCTCAGCGTCCGCGTGACGGTGAACCGCGCATCGCCGCTCAAATCGCCCTGCCCTTCCGCGTGGCCCGCCTCGCCGTGAACGTTTCCCATTCTTCCGTACATCGCCCCCGAATGCGTAAATCCCGGGCGTATGCCCCTTTACCGGCGACGCGTCCCCATTCACGATAGACCTACCGCTTGCTTGGGTGAGACGGTAGTCTGGACTCGCGTCTCCCTCTCCGGCCCCGAGGAGCGAGCCCATGGCCATCGACCTTCTCGACGGCGAGATGTACGCCACCGACCCCTGGTCCGTCTACGCGAGGCTCCGCGCCGAGGCGCCCGTCTACCACGACGAGGAGAACGACCTGTGGGGCGTCGCGCGGCACGCAGACGTCTTCGCCGTGGAACGGAACCCCAAGGTGTGGACGAACGCGGGCGGGTACCGCCCGCAGTTGCCGTCCGACCCGTCGATGATCGGGCAGGACGATCCCGAGCACGCGCACCGGCGCCGCATGGTCTACCAGCGCTTCACCCCGCGCGGCGTCTCCGGCTACGCCGACCGCATCCGGGCCACCGCCGTCGACTGCATCACCACGGCCCTGGAGGCCGGCACCGTGGACGCCGTCCCGGCGCTGGCGGCGCCCCTGCCCGCCCGCGTCATCGGCTGGCTGCTCGGCTTCCCCGAGGACATGTGGCCGCGTCTCGTCCACTGGTCGGCGACGGCCGTGTACGCGGGCGGCGGGCTCCGCTACATCACCGACGACGCGACGATCGCCGCCGGGGAGTACGCACTCGCGGTGCTGGAGATGGCCGAGGACCGCCGCGCCCGCCCGACCGACGACCTGCTGTCGGTCTGGTCGAACGCGGGCCCGGACCAGCCCGCCTACGACGACGAGCACCTGGCCCACGAGGCGCTGCTCCTGCTGGTCGGCGGCGCGGAGACGACCCGCACGGTCATAGCGACGGCCCTGGACGCCCTGATCCGGCACCCGGAGCAGTGGCGGAAGCTGCGCGACGACCCGTCCCTGATCCCGGACGCCGTCGAGGAGTTCGTCCGCTGGACGACCCCGATCCTCAACATGTGCCGGGTCGCCGCGACCGACGCCGAGATCGCCGGCGTGACGATCCCGGCGGGCGGCCAGATCCTGCTGATGTACGGCTCCGCCAACCGCGACGAGGCGGTTTTCGACGACCCGGACGTCTTCGACGTGACCCGCCGTCCGGGCGACCACATCGCCTTCGGCCTCGGCCCCCACTTCTGCCTGGGCGCCTCCCTCGCCCGCCTGGAACTCCAGATCTTCTTCGAGGAGTTCATAGCCCGCGTGGACACCGCCCAGTGGGCCGACGACGAAGGCCCACGAATCCTCCGCAACGCCTTCGTCAGAGGCGTGACCGAGTTCCCGGTAGCCCTGACCCCCCGCTGACCGCTCGCCTCACCGCCTCTTCCGTGCGCGCCGCTCCTCTTCCACGGCGTCGAAGAACCAGTCGGGAAGCACGCCTTCGGCCCGGAGGAGCTTCCGCTCTTCCGGACTCAGCCGTTCGGCCACGACATCGACCGGAACGGCGAACCGCTTGAGCCGCCCGCTGGACGCCTCCTGCCCGATCTCCCGGGCATGGCCGGTGGACCCGCCGGGAATGTGCCGGTGATTCGGCCCGAGTGGAACCGCCCCGCCGAGAATCCGCAACGGCGCCGCCCACCAGGGGTTCGCCCGGCGGCGCAACTCGGGCACCCCTGCCTCCCATGCAAGTCTGGAATCCTGCACCGGCCTGTTCGGCACCCAGTTCTTGGCACGCGCGACACCCACGAAACCCACACCTTCCCGATCCGGGCGACCACACTAACGCCGTGCGCACGCCCCACACAGCGTCGTATGCCACAAACCGGCAGCCATGGCCACTTTGGAAGCCCGCCCCCCGCACGTACTCAGTGGGAGAGCCTGGTCTGAGGACGTCATTCAAAGGCTCTTCAGAACGCCTACAAGAATTCGGAAGTCGCCGCTGCCGATAATCAACTTGGAACCATCGGGGTCCTTGCTGCGACAATCTCGCCGCCGCCCGTCGTCTCCTCGCTGAAACACTGACGGAGTACGACCAGAGCGGCATGTGGCGGCGCCTCGACGAGCGCGTCTCGCCTTGACATCGACGACGTCTCCGAACGTTGGGCCCAAGGCTTGGTCGAGCACGCGTTCCCCATCGCGCTGCTCTCCCTCCAGTTCAACTGGCGCTACCACCGTCGAGTGCGACCTCGCCTCCGAGGAGGCTCCCATGCACTGCGACATCTGCACGAAGGCCATCACCGCACTTCTCTATCTGGAGGAGTAGGCGAGGCGGACGTCCACCACTTACGTGTCGTCGCTCCTGGTGACAGCGGGTTGTCCGGCGCGGGCGAGACGGGTGGCTTTGTCGTGCGACTCGCGGGCTTCGAGGAGTTCGTCCCAGTGCGCTTCTGCCGCGGCGCGGGCGGATGCCATCGGTTCGAGCATGCCGCGGCCCAGCGGCACGTGGACCTGTCGCTGCCCGAAGTGGCCCGCCGGCACCGACGCTCACGCAAGCGGTGCTGAACGGCCCTGGTGGGCCTCGGCGATGGGCGCCCTACCCCGCTTCACCGAACGTGGTAGGAGAGGATCACGATGCCGTTGTCGAGCTTGGTCACGTCGTCGAGCTTGAGCTGCGTCAGAGGGCCGGCCCGGTACAGGAGG
Organism: Actinomadura sp. NPDC023710; assembly: GCF_040639875.1. Taxonomy (NCBI): domain Bacteria; kingdom Bacillati; phylum Actinomycetota; class Actinomycetes; order Streptosporangiales; family Thermomonosporaceae; genus Actinomadura; species Actinomadura sp. NPDC023710. Next base: position 244,107 of record NZ_JBFAGB010000007.1, on the reverse strand, counting down.
TCCTGCGGGCCGCCGCTGCCCACGAGCAGCGGGTGCACCCACAGCCTGAGCTCGTCCAGCAGCCCGTGGCCCAGCAGCGCGTGGGTGAGCTGACCGACGCCGTACTGCACGATGTTCTTGCCGGGCTTCGCCTTCAGGGCCTCGATGGCCACGATCGGGTCATCGTCGATGACCTTCGTGTTGTGCCACTCCGGGTCCTTCAGCGTGGACGAGACGACGTACTTGTCCATGGTGTTGATGTGGTCGCTGACCGGGTCGCCGGACCGGGTCGGCCACACGGGTGCGAAGCCCTCATAGGTGCGCCTTCCCATGATCAGGGCGTCGCACGACAGAGCCAGTTCGGTCTGGATCTCGTCGCCGGCACCGCCGTCGGACCCGCTCGACGGCCACAGGTGCGGCTTCTCGACGACGCCGTCGGCCGAGATGTAGGTGGAATTGATGATGCGTCGCATGGCGTGCCTCCTGGTGGAGCGGTTCTGATGCACTGAGCCTCTCCAAGGCGGCGAAGGCCGACATCCGTGCTGACCACCGATCGACCACGGAACGACCCCGATGGCCCCGATGCGCCCGGTCGTACATCATGTGTGGGATGGGCTCGCTGCCATGGGACGACATCTCCGCTCGGGAAGCCGAGGTGCTGGCGGCCGTCCGCGCGCATCAGACCAACGCGCAGATCGCGAACCGGCTGCACATCTCGGTCCGCACGGTCGAGAGCCACGTGTCGGCACTGCTCCGCAAGAGCGGCGCATGCGATCGCCGCGAGCTGGCCGAGCTCGCGGGCCAGGCGGCGGACCTGGAGCCGCCGCCCGATGAGGCGACGCTGCCGGAGGCCAGGACCAGCTTCGTCGGCCGGGTCGGCGAGATCGAGGCGGCGCGGGCGGCGCTTTCGACCAGCCGGCTGGTGACCCTCACCGGTCCCGGTGGAGTGGGCAAGACCCGGCTCGCCCTCACCGCGGCGGGAGCCGTGGCCACCCGGTTCCCCGCGGGCGTGGTGTACGTCGACCTCGTGCCGGTGCCCCCCGGCCAGGTCGTGCCGGCCGTGGCGAGCGTGCTCGGCGTCACCGAACGCCCGCCGCGACCACTGCTCGACAGCGTCGCCGACCGGGTGCGGCGGCGGGCGATGCTGCTGGTCCTGGACAACTGCGAGCACGTGCTCGACGACGTCGGCGGGCTCGTCGAGACGCTGCTGCGGGCCGGCCGGCAGCTTCGCGTCCTCACGACCAGCCGGGAACGGCTCGGCGTGGCCGGCGAGGAGGCGCACGCGGTCCCGCCGCTGCCTCTGGGGTCCGATGCCGAGGCCCTGTTCCACGACCGTGCTCGCGGTGTCGACCGCGCGTTCACGGCAGCGCCGGCGCTGGTCACCGCGGCCTGTGCGCGGCTGGACGGGCTGCCGCTCGCCATCGAGCTCGCGGCCGCGCGAGCCGCCGCCATCGGGATCGACGGGCTGCTCACCGCGCTCCAGGACCAGCTGCAGGCGGTCGTCGGAGCGCGCGGGGGCGAAGCGCGGCACCACTCGTTGCGGGACGTCCTCGGCTGGAGCCATGACCTGCTCGACCCGGCGGAACGGGCGTTGTTCCGGCGGCTGTCGGTGTTCGCGGCCGGTTTCGGCCTCGACGCGGCTGTGGCGGTCTCGCCCCGTGAGCGGCCGAGCACCGTGGCGCATCTGCTCGGCCGGCTGGTGGAGAAGAGCCTCGTGACACAGCAACTCGGGGCCGGTCCGGGGAGCCGCTGGCGGCTGCTGGAGACGGTCCGGGCGTTCGCCGTGGAGCGCTTCAACGAAAGCGAAGGGCGCGAGGAGGTGCTGCACGCGCATCTGGAGTGGGCGGGCCGCATCGCGGTGGAGCTGGAAGGCCGGCTCGATGAGAACGACTGGCCGGCGCGCTTCGACGAGGTCGTGGACGATCTGCGGGCCGCGTTCGCCAGGACCGAACCGGCGCCGGACCCCGTCGCGCACCGGCTGGGCCGGGCACTCGCCCGCCTCACGTTCGCGCGCGGCTCGTTCGTCGAGTCGCGCACGCACTACCGCGCCGCGGCCGAGCGCGCGACGACGCCGGACGCCGCGGTTCGGGACCTGCGCAGCGCTTCGGAGGCGGCGCAGTCGCTCGCGGACGGCGACGAGGCGTTCGACCTGTTGCTCGCCGGCCACGACCGCGCGGCCGACGAGCGTGACCGAGCCGTCATGCTGGCGTTGGCGGTGATCCTCGCGAACCGGTTCGCCGGCGACTTCCGCCATCCCGTTCCGGCGGCGCGCCGCGCGGAACTGCTGCGGCGGGCCGTCCGGACCCGGGACGACGACGACCTCGAACTCGCCGCGCTCCTGGCCGCCGCGCGAGCCTGGCAGGCCGGAGCGCATCGGCTCGAACCCGACCGGGACCTGGCGGACGTGGCGATCCAGGCGGCGCACGAGACCGGCGACCCGATCCTGATCCAGGGCGCCCTCGACTGCGCCAACGTGGCGGCCGCGCGCCAGGGCAGGCTGCGCAAGGCGTACCGGATCGCGCGCGAACGGCTGGATCTGCTGCCCACGCTCGGAAGGCATCGGCCGGGCGAGGGCATCGAGAAGTTCGACCTGTTCCACTCCGTCTCGATGTGCGCGCTCGCGGTCGGCGACCTGCCCGGGGCGCTCGCGATCGCCGCGCGCGCCACCGAGGAGGACCCGGTCAACGGCGACTACCCGTTCGTGTCCCGCCTCAAGTTCCTGGCGCCGCTGACGCTGTCCGGCCGGTTCGACGAGGCGATCCAGCTCGGCGAGACGGCGTTCGCGGAGTGGCGCGAGGCAGGTGCCCCGTTGCTGGCCTGGCTTTCACCGTCGGTGGCGATGCTGGGGCTGGCGGCCGGTCTGCGCGGTGACGGCGACGGTGGCCGCTGGCGGGCGCGGACACTGGAGTTCGCCGGAGTCACCGAGCCGAGGCGGTCGCCGAGCCTCGCCGCGTGCACGGCCTTCGTCGAGGCCCGGCTCGCGGTGCACACGGGACGCACGACGGACGCCGCCCACCTGGTGCACAACGCGTTCGAGGAGTTCACAGAGCCCTGGTACCGGGCCTATGCGAACGCCGCGGGCGCGGAGCTGGCGGTGCTCGCCGGTCTCTCCGACGCCGACAAGCGGCTCGAACAGGCCGAGCGCATCGCCGGGGAGAACGACTGGGCGGCCGCTTGCGCGGCACGGGCCAGGGGACGGCTCACCGGTGACCGCGCCGCGATCCGCGAGTCCATCGCGATCTGGGATCGCATCGGCGCCCGGTTCGAACTCGCGTGCACCCGGTGACCCACCGGCCGTGACGCGAACAGCGAGCCCCACCGGAGCGAACCCGGTGGCTCGAACAGGTCTCGTCGTTCCGGTGCGGCCGAGGCCACGGGCGGGGGCGCAGCCGGGGCCGACGGGTCCGGAGGCGGGGTGGGCGGATCTTTCCCGGTCGCGGGAATGATCTTCACTCGGGCATCGCCGCCGGTTGGCGTGGAGATCGTCACGCTGAGGTGATCACCGATCTTCGGTGGTCATCGATCGTGGGGAGAGATCCATGCGCCGCTGGCCGGCCACCGCCATCTGCACGTTCATCGCCACCTCCGCGTCGGCCGGCCTCCTGGTCGCGCCCGCCGCCGCGGACACCCCGCACCCGGACCGGCAGGCACGGCAGCGGGCCGTGCGGCTGTTGCCGCCGCCCCCTCCGGACGGGGCCACCGCCCGCGCCCATCTCGCCGAGCTCAGAACCGCGCCGGAGGGGTCCATGGAGGGGTACTCCCGTGGGCAGTTCCCCCACTGGGCCACGGTGGAGGGAACCTGCGACACCCGCGAGTCGGCCCTCAAGCGCGACGGCCAGGACGTGGTGACCGACGCCGCCTGCCGGGCCACCTCCGGCCGGTGGGAAAGCCCCTACGACGGGGGCGTGTGGACCGATCGCCAGGATCTCGACATCGACCACATGGTCCCCCTTGCCCAGGCCTGGCGTTCAGGGGCCAACGAGTGGACGACCGCCCGGCGCCGCCAGTTCGCCAACGATCTGGAGAGCAGCCAGCTGTGGACCGTCACCGACAACGTCAACCAGTCCAAGGGCGACAAGGACCCTGCCCTCTGGAAGCCGCCCCTGACCTCCTTCTACTGCACCTACGCCAGAAGCTGGGTCGACGTGAAGTGGCGGTACGCCCTGAACGCGGACGCGGCTGAGAAGAGCGCCCTGACCGACATGCTCACCACCTGCTGACCACCCGCCCGCACCACCACCTGGCCCGGATGTCGCCCAGCGCGAGCGCCGCCCGGGGCCGCGTCCGCGGAGGTCGAAGGGGCACCGGGGGCGGCGCCGGTTCGGTCGGGGGTGCCGCATGTGGTGCCTCCGCGCGGGCCCAGTCGGCCGCTCGACGCCTCGCGCATCGCGCGCCACCTACTGACACTCGGCGGCGGGCCTGGTGATGCACGGCCGTCCGGTCGCCCCTGCGGAAGGTGTGGGGCGACCGGACGGACCGGCGGCGGTGGGTCAGGCTACGTCCGATCTCCTGCGGCGGTCGGCCCACTGGAGTGAGTGGCGGATGGCGTCCTCGATGGTGTACTCGGGCTTCCAGGCGAGCAGTTCCCATGCCTTGGCCGGGTCCACGTAGGCGCCGACGACGTCGCCCGGGCGGGCGGGGGCGTCCTCGGCCAGGAAGGAGTCGCCGACGACCTCGCGGAAGGCGGCGACGAGCTCGCGGACGGTGGTGCCGTCGCCGCTGCCGAGGTTGATCACCTCATAGCGGGCGTGGTCGCCGGCCGGCGGGATGATCGAGTCGAAGCGGGCGCCGGCCTCGTGGAAGGCGCGCGCGATGTCCCAGACGTGGATGTAGTCGCGGATCGCGGTGCCGTCGCGGGTCTCCCAGTCCACCCCGGTGATCTTGAAGGGGACGCCCAGCGAGTAGCACTCGATCATCTTGCCGAGGGCGTGGGTGGGCTTGCTGTTCTGCAGGCCGGTGCGGAGCCGCGGGTCGGCGCCGATCGGGTTGAGGTACCGCAGCGAGATGACGCGCAGCCCGTAGGCCTTGCAGAAGTCCTGCAGGAGCAGCTCCGCCATCATCTTCGAGCGGGTGTAGGGGTTCTGCGGTTCGAGCTCGGACGTCTCGGTCACCGACAGGTCGGCCTCGGGCCGGTACATCCCCGCGGTGGACGCGAAGATCATCCGATCACAGCCGTTGCGGACCAGGTGGCCGGCGAGATCGAGGGTCTTGGACAGGTTGACCCGGTAGTAGCGCAGCGGGTCCGTCATCGAGTCGGGCACCACGATCAGCGCGGCGCAGTGCACGGTCAGGGCGATGTCGGGGTGGTCGCGGAAGATCTCGTCGACCAGGTCCCCGTCCCCGATGTCGCCCTGGTAGAAGACCTTGCCGGCGGTGAAGTCCCGCTGTCCGGTGATGAGGCTGTCGAGCACCACGGGGGTGTCCCCGCGTTCGGCGAAGGCGGAGGCGATCGTGCTGCCGATGAAGCCGGCTCCCCCTGTGATCAGCACTTTCATGTGGCATCCCTGCAGGCCAGTGCGTCCCCTGAAGTTCCAGCCACAGGATGGGCAGGCCGCCGCGGGCGGTCAACGTCTCGCGCTCGCGCTGACCGGGTCCGGACGCGCGTGAACCGGCCGGGCCCGGCCGCGTCCGCGCACGAGCCTTCCCCGGAGCCGTCGTCCCGCGAGGCCGCGAATCGGGCCCCCGGCAATCGGACGGCCGAAACGAAGTACAGCGTTTGCAGGATCCGCCGGGCCCGCGCAGCGGTCATCGTCGGTCCATGGAACCGATCCGTGTCCTCATCGTGGACGATCACGCGCTCTTCGCCGAGGCCCTCGCGGCACGGCTGGGGCGCGAACCCGATCTGGTGATCCTCCCGATCGCCGCCGACGTGCGGCGCGCACTGGCGCTGACCGCCGCCGAGCGCCCGCGGGTGCTCGTCCTCGACCTGACGCTGGACACCGAGAGCGGGTTGGACGTCCTGGAGCGGGTCCGCAAGCGGTACCCCCACGTCCGGGTCGTCATGCTGACCGCGATGAGCGACGTGGACGCGATGGTGCGGGCGGTCCGGACCGGTGCCGTGGGCTGGGTGGAGAAGACCGAGAGCGCCGACCTCGTCGCCCGGGTGATCCGGTCCGCGGCGCGGCAGGGCGGCTGGATCCCCCCGGACGTGCTCGGCGAGGTGCTGCGGAGGCTGACGGAGGGCGGCGGCGGCGGGCGGATCGCCGAGCTGACGCCGCGGGAGCGCGAGGTCCTGCAGTGCATGGTGGACGGTCTCGGCCGCGCGGAGATCGCCGAGCGGCTGGGCCTGTCGGCGAACACCGTCCGCACCCACACGCAGAACCTGCTGGCCAAGCTCGACCTGCACTCCGCCCTTGAGGCGATCACCCTCGCGATGCGCGCCGGCATGCGGCCCACCTCGGACGACTACTGAGCGTGGAGCGCCCTCTGGTGCAAACGGCGTAGAGCGGGGTCGTCTTTTGGGTGATTCCTCCGGCGGAACGGCTTCCTACGCTCGCCATGACGGAGCCGGAGGGAAGATCGTGGAGATCGACGAGGTCGCAGCGCGGGTGGTCCGGAGCTACTGGGCGCTCCTGCTGGTCATGACGGTTCTCCCCCTGGTGCTGGTGGGCCTGGCCATGAGCGGGCGGGAGCCGCCGTACACGGCCGGGACGCGGTTGCAGGCGAGCAGCAGGGCGACCGACGCGGCGCCCGGGGACGCGGGCGTGTCCATCGTGGTCAGCCAGGTGAAGGCGTTCGCGACCAGCGAGAACCTCCTGGGCGGGGTCCTGCGGCAGCAGCACCTCGACCGGTCGACGGTGAAGACGGCGAAGGCGATCGGGGTGACCGGGCTCGGGACGTCCACCGTGGTGGAGCTCTCGGTGAAGGACCGCGACCCGGACGTGGCGCGGCGGCTGGCCGACGCGATCGGCGCCGCTGTCGTCACGGAGATCAACGAGTCCAACCAGGGCTCGATCCGGCAGCAGATGGACGACATCGACAAGCGGGTCCGGACTCTGGAGAAGCGTCTCGGCCCGCTGTCGCGGCGGGCGGGCGCGCAGCCGAACCCCGACATCGGCGCCGCCAACGAGCGCGAGCGGGTGCAGGCGGAGCTCACGGACCTGAGGTCCAACCGGTCGGACCTGCAGACGCAGCTGTCGTCGGCCGGGACGGCGTCGGTGGTGCAGCCGGCGGTGCAGGCGCCCCGCACGAACCCGGTCGTGATGACGGCGGCCATCGCGGGCCTGGTCGGGCTGGTCGGCGGGATCCTGATCGCGGTGGTGACGGAGACGGCGCGTCCCACGATCCCGGGGCAGCGGCGGGTCGCGCGGCGGCTCGGGGTGCCGTTGCTCGGCTGGGTCGACCGGGGCCCCGAACAGCTCGCGGACCTCGGGCGGCGCGTCCAGCTCGCCGTGAAGAAGGAGGGGGTCGGACGGGTCGCGGTGGTCGGTGCGCCCGGCCCGCTGCCCCCCGGCGTGGTGTCCTCGATCGCGTCCGCCGTGTACGGGGACGGCACGAAGGTCGTCACGGCCCGCCCTGGAAACGACGACCCGGACGGCGACGGCGACGGCAAGGGCGGCCCGCCGCCCAACAGCAGCGGGTCCGGCGGAAGGAAGAGCGGCACGGCGGTGGCCCGTGCCGGCGGCGGCACCGCCGTGATGACGAAGAAGTCCGAGATATCGCCTTCGGAGATCGGTCAGGCGGTCCCGGCGCACCGGCTCTGCCACGTGCACGCGTTCGAGGAGATCGATCCGGGTTCGGACGACGCGGTCGGCGTGGTCGTGGTGGTCGGTCCGGTGACGAGGGCCGCGGGCCTGGAGACCGTCCGCGACCTGGTCGCCGCGTCCGGCTGGCCGCTGCTCGGCGTCGTCGCCGCGTCCCGGAAGATCAAGGGGTGACCAGATGAGTTCGTCCGTTCCGTTCACGGTTCCGTCGGTGTCCGGTGAGGTGGCCGACGCCGTCGTCAAGGTGCTCGACTCGGGCTGGATCACGACGGGGCCGCAGACGGCCGCGTTCGAGCAGGAGTTCGCCGACCACCTGGGGGCCGCGCACGTCGTCGCGGTCTCCTCGTGCACGGCCGCGCTGGAGCTGTGCCTGCGCGCACTGGACCTCCCCCCGGGTTCGGCGGTGCTGACGCCGAGCCTGACGTTCTGCGGTGCGATCAACGCGATCCTGCACGCGGGGCACCGGCCCGTGCTGGTCGACATCGACGAGGACACGCTGGTCCCGAGCCCCGGGACGGTCGGGGCGGCGGCCGGCCGCACCGTTCCCGCGGCGATGATCGTTCAGAACCAGGGCGGCTACCCGGTGGACGTCGCGGCGCTCGCCGCGGCGGCGGGCCTCGACCGGACGAAGGTCGTCGAGGACGCGGCGCACGGCCCCGGTGCCGGACGCGGCGGCAGACCGGTGGGGTCGGAGTCGTTCGCGGCGTGCTTCTCCTTCTACGCCACCAAGAACATGCCGATCGGCGAGGGCGGCGCGGTGGCGTCCAGCGACGGGGAGTTCGCCGACCGGGTCCGCGCGATGCGGATGCACGGGATGAGCAAGGACTCGTGGAAGCGGTACCTGCCCGGCGGCAGCTGGCGGTACGACGTGAAGACGGTCGGGCTGAAGGCCAACATGACCGACGTCCAGGCGGCGATCGGGCGGGCGCAGCTCGCGGCGCTGCCGGGCTGGCAGCGGGACCGCGCCGAGATCGCGGCACGCTACGACGCCGCGCTCGGGGCCCTGCCCGGCCTCGTCCTGCCCCAGCGGAACCTGGACGGCATCGGGCACGCCTGGCACCTCTACCAGGTCCGGGTGCCGGACCGGGACGCGATCAGCGCGGAGCTGGAGGCGGCGGGCGTCGCGACGTCCGTGCACTTCATCCCGGCGAACCAGATGACGGCCTACCAGCGGATCCTGGGCACTGAAGAATGCGGGCGCGTGCCGGTGACCGACCGGGTCGGCGAGGAGCTGCTGTCGCTGCCGCTCTATCCGGGGCTGTCGGCCGACGGCGTCGAACGCGTCGTCGCCGCCCTCTCCGCGGCGCTGCGGAACCGGAGCTGACCGTGCGAGGACTCCTGTCGCGACGACGCGGGGCGAGGCCCCGTCCCCATCGGTCTGCGAGGTGCGCGTGAGCACCCCACGCAAGCTCAGAGTCGCCACGGTGATCACCCGGTTCAACGGGGGCGCCGGCCAGGTCGCGCTGAACGGCGCGCTGGCGCTGCCGGACGGCGGCTACGAGCGCACGATCGTCACCGGCGGCGTCGGCATGGACAGCACGGCCTCCTCCACCGGCAACGGCGTCCTCTGCGGGGACGAGGCCGTCGCCAACGCCGCCGCCGGTGACCTCACCCGGCAGGCCCACGCGGCCGGAATGGAGATCGTCCAGGTGGGGCCGCTGGTGCCGCAGGTGTCGCCGCGCGACGACCTCGCCGCGCTGCGGACGCTGACCCGGGTCCTGGCGGAGGGACGGTACGACGTCGTCCACACCCACAGCGCGAAGGGCGGCGTGCTCGGACGGATCGCGGCGGCCCGCGCGGGCGTCCCCCGCATCGTCCACACCTGGCACGGATTCCCGTTCAACGAGTTCCAGTCGCGGGCGCGGCGACACCTCTACATAGGCCTCGAACGGATCGCGGCCAGGCGCACCGACGCGTTCCTCGCGATCGGGTCGGAGACGGTGACGACGGCGCTGCGGCTCGGGCTGACCACGCCGGAGCGGGTCCGGCTGTCCTGGCCGGCCGTGGACGTGGACGCCTACGCGACCGCGCCCGGCTCCCGCGCGCAGGCCCGCCGCCGCCTCGGCCTGCCGCTCGGCGTGAAGGTCGTCGGGTCGGTCGGGCGGCTGACGTTCCAGAAGGGGCCGGAGATCTTCGCGAGGGCGATCGCCCGGCTGCCGGACGACGTGTTCGGCCTGTGGGTCGGCGGCGGCCCGATGGCGGACGAGGTGGACAGGCTCACCGCCAGGCTCGGCATCGGCGAGCGGATGCGCTGGCTCGGCCACCGGGGCGACGTCGCCGACGTGCTGCCCGCCTTCGACGTCATGGCGATGGCGAGCCGCTGGGAGGGGCTCCCCTGCGTGCTGGTCGAGGCGATCGGGGCGGGGATCCCGCTGGTCGCGACGGCCGTCCCGTCCAACCAGGACCTCGTGCTCGCCGGAGAGACCGGCATGCTCGTCCCGCCCGAGGAGCCGGACGGGCTCGCCGCCGCTGTGTCGGCGCTGCTGAACGACCCGTCCGCCGCCGCGCGGATGGCGGAGCGGGCCCGGGCCCGGGTCGGCGCATGGTTCTCGCCCGGGTACCTCGGGACCGTCCTGGACGAGACCTACCGAGGCGACTCCAGCCGCCCATGACCACGGTGATCGAGGCCCCGCCCGCCGCGCCGCCGCCGCTGAGGCGCCGCCCGAGGCCGGCGGCCATCGTGCTGGTCGCGGGCATCGCCTCGCTGCCGATGCTGATGCCGGCCGGCCTCGCGCCGGGCCCCGGCAACACCGGGCCGCCCGACCTCGCGCTGGTCGGCCTCATCGCGACGACGCTGGTGTGGGCGGGCACCCGCGGGCTCCCGGTCCGGTGGCCGTTCCTCGTCCCGACCCTGATGACGATCATCGCGGGCGGGATCGCCGCCGTCGTCAACGAGGCCGGCGCGCTGACCCTGATCAAGGACATGTTCGTGCTGCTGTGGGCGGTGGGGATCGCCAACCTCGGCCGTGACCCGGCGCTGCTGAGGGTCGCGCTCCGCGCGTTCGTCCGGATCGGGACGTGCTACGCCGCCGTCATGATCGTCGGCTTCGTGCTCGGCATCGAGGCGCTGTCCGGCAAGCAGATCGACGGCGAGCGCGCGATGTTCACGTTCGGCGACGCGAACTACGCGTCCAACTGGTTCATCTGCGTCTTCTTCGTCGCCCGCGCGACCCGTCACCCGGAGGCCCGGGGGAAGCGGTGGGCGGTCTGCGGGATCCTGCTCGCGGCCGAGCTCCTCACCGGCTCGAACGGCGGTCTGCTCGCGCTCTGCGTCGGGGTCCTGCTCGGCCACCTGTTCCGACTGTTCCGCGAGGGCAGGGCGCACCACGCGATCGCCGTCGGCCTGTTCGCCGTGTTCGTGGGCGGGACCGGCGTCGCGGTCGTCACCCAGGTCGACGTCCAGCCGTTCCTGGACCAGGCGAGCCAGGCGTCCCCGATCCTGCGCGACTCCATCGGGCGGACGACCGGGGAGAGCACGAACTCGCGCGGCACGGTCCTCTCCACCACCCTCCAGATGACCGGCGACCAGACGCACCCGTGGGGCATCGGGCCCGGCCAGACCGAGCGGCAGATGCTGGTGCGGCAGGAGACCTACGTCCGGGAGGCGCACAACGACTACGTCGCCGCTGTCCTGGAGCGCGGTTTCCTCGGGGGCGTCGCGCTCGTCGTGCTGGTCTTCGTCCTCCTGCTGAAGTGCGTGCGGATCGCCCGCCGGAACGCGCTGACCGGCGAGTACGCGCGGCTCGTCCCGCATCCCGAACTGTTCGGCGCGCTCGTCGCCGTCTTCCTCGTCTCCGGCCTCTTCTACGAGACGCTGCACTACCGCCACGGCTGGGCGATCTTCGGCCTGATCGCCGCGCTCGAACTCTTCGGACGCGGCGGTGACTCCCGCATCCGCCGTCGCGTCCGCCCGCAGGCGACCGCGTCCGCCGTTCCATCGGCCGTGCGGCGCCCCCTGGCGAAACGGAACGGCGCGGCGGTCATCGCGCCGCCCTCCGGAGCCGGCCTACCGGAGCCCGAGGCCGAAGGCAGGACGAGGAGCGCGCGGCGCAGGCTGCTGGCACTGGTCGCGGGGAACGTGGCGGGGCGGGTCGGCGCACTCGCCTCGCTCGGCGTGGCGACGATCCTGGTGGCGCGGATCGGCGGGCCCGAACTCGTCGGCGCCTTCACGCTCGTCCGGATCCTGCCGGGGCTGCTGTGCCAGCTGTCCAGCGCCGGGCTGCCGGGCGCCGCGCCGTTCTTCCTCGCCCGGAGCGACTACGACCAGAGCCGGGTGCGGCCCACGCTGGCGTGGCTGACCGTGATCGGCGCGACCATCTCCGCCGTCGGCTGGCTGGCGCTCAGCCCGCTGGTCTACCTGGTGTTCTTCAAGTCGTTCGGACTCTGGGTCGCGGTCGCCGCCGCCGCGCCGTCCTTCACGCAGGGCTTCGTGTCGGTCGGCAAGGGCCTGCTGCAGGGGACCGACGACCAGCCCGGCGCGAGCCTCGCCATCGCCGTCGAGGAGTTCGTGTTCCTGCCGATCTACCTCATGCTCCTCACCGGCTGGTACGGGCCCGGCGCGCTGATCAGCGGTCTGGTGCTCGCCGACGTCGCCGCCGCCGCCTGGATCGCGCGGCGGCTGGCGCGGCGCGGCTTCTTCGCCGGGTGGGGACGTCCCGACCGGCGGCTCGGCAGGTCCATCGCCGGGTACGGGCTCCGCGGCTACCTCGGCCAGCTCATCGACCTCCTGCAACTGCGGTTCGACATGGCGCTGCTCGGCGCGCTGGCCGGGCCGAAGGTCCTCGGCGTGTACACGGTCGCGAGCAAGTTCGCCGAGCTCGTGCAGCTTCCCGGGCTCGCGGTCAACTACATCCTGTATCCGGACTTCGCCAAGGACGACCGGGACACCGCGACCAGGCGGACGTCCCGCCTGATCCTGCCCGCGCTCGGCGTGTCGGCCCTGGCCGCGCTGCCGCTCGCCCTCATCGCCGGGACCGCGCTGCCCTGGATCTTCGGCGACGTGTTCGACGACGCGGTCGTGCCCACCTACATCCGGCTCGCCGGCGTCGTGACGTTCGGGGTCACCGGGCTCGTCATGGCCTACCTGTACGGGGTCGGACGGCCGGGCGCCGCGTCCGCGGGGCAGGGCATCGGGCTCGCGGTCGTCGTCGTCCTCGGCGCGGTCCTGATCCCCGCGCACGGCGCGATCGGCGCCGCGGTCGCCACGTCCGTCTCCTTCGTCGCCACCACGGCGGCGCTGCTGGTCTGGTTCCGGCGCGCCAGGAAGACCGTGCCCGTGACCCCCGCACCCGAAGACAAGGGGTGATCATGTCCGAGTTCGCGAGCCGTCCCGTCGACACGTCCGACGGCGTACCCCCGTCCACCGCGCGCCGTGTGCTGGACGTCGTAGGCGCGGTCGCCGGGCTGCTGCTCCTCAGCGTCCCGCTGTTGGGCATCTACCTGCTGGTACGGCTGTCCAGCCCGGGGCCGGGCGTGTTCCGGCAGACGCGGGTCGGGCAGGGCGGGCGGCCGTTCACCATGTACAAGTTCCGGACGATGCGGCAGGGCGTCGGCGGCCTCACCGTCACCGCCAACTGCGACCCGCGCCTGACGAGGACCGGAAAGATCCTGCGCCGGTGGTCGCTGGACGAGCTGCCCCAGCTGGTGAACGTCCTGCGCGGCCAGATGACCCTCGTCGGGCCGCGCCCGGAGACCTACGACCTCGCCGTCCACTACGACGGGCGGTGCCGCTGGATCTTCGACCACCGGCCCGGCCTGACGGGCGTGTCCGAGGTCCGGTTCCGCGACTTCGACGTGCTCGGCCCCGGCGAGGAGGTCGACCTCGCCGGCTACATCGACCGGATCGTCCCGGCGCGGGTCGCGGTCGACGCCGTCTACCTGCGGGACCCGTCGATGCGGGCCACGCTCGGCGCGCTCTGGGACACCGTCCGGCACATCCTCGGCTTCACGATCCCGCCCCTCCGGGTGGACGCCGCCGGGGCCGTCCACCAGACCACCGTCGAGGGGGCGCGGGAGCAGCCGGTGCGCGCCGCCGAGGAGCCCGGCTCCGCCGCCTGACCATCGCCTTCGGGGAGTGACGCGGGATGGACGTCCAGGACGCCCGGTTCAAGATCGCGGCGACCGCCGCGGCGGTCGTGCTCGCGGCCGGATTCCTTCTCCTCCTGCAGGATCGGACGTCCGCCCAGCGGCCGTACCGGGGGCCGGCCGCCACGCCGGGGACGCCCGCCACCGAGCCCGGGAAGACCCGCCGGATCGCCTTGAACACCGGGCCGTCCGACTATCCGCGGCTCCGGGCGCTCGGCTACGACCTGGTGGACGTCAAGGCGGACCCGGCGCTCGTCGCCGGGGTCCCCGCCGGCATGCAGGCGCTGCTCTGGGTCGGCAACTTCACCTGCGGCGACTTCGAGCTCGGCTGGGACGCGTTCGAGCGGGCCGTCCAGCGGTTCGGGCGCGACCCGAAGGTGTACGGCTGGTACCTGTCGGACGAGCCGAACACCGGCGACTGCCCGGAGGTCGCCGGCGAGATCCGCCGCCGCGCCCGGCACATCGAGCGGAACGCACCCGGGCAGGTCTCGTTCATCTCGCTGACGGACTGGCCGATGAGGGCGCTCACGCCGCGGCGCGTCGGCGTCGACCTGGTCGGCCTGGACCCCTACCCCTGCAAGGGTTCGCCGGAGACCCGGGAGCACTGCGACATCGGGGCGATCGACCGGATGGTCCGGATGGCCGACGCCGCCGGCATCCCGCGCGCCAAGGTCGCGCCCGTCCTGCAGACGTTCGGGCAGAGCTGCACCAAGGGCGACAAGCAGTACTGGATGCCGACGCGGGCCCAGTTCCGCGCAATCCTCGCGCGCTGGGACCGGCTCGCGCCGCGGCCGCCGCTGGAGATCTCCTACTCCTGGGGACGCCAGGAGGAGTGGGCCTGCCCCACCCTCGCGGACGCCTCCGGCGGCGCCCACCCCGACCTGCAGAGCCTCATGAGGGCCCGCAACACGGCGCGCTGAGAGGTCAGCGTCCGCCGGGCTGGTCGGCCACGGCCGGATGCCGCGACTTCGACGGGACCTGGAACTCCAGCGACCCGAGCCTCAGGGCCAGGACCTCCATCACACCGACGGCCAGAATCAACGCGACGGCCATCAGGCCGAGCTTCCTGCGGTTCAACCGCGCACCCCTTTTAAACCCCCGGACAAGCAGGCAAAAAACTTAACACGCCATGATCTAAAACCCGTTCCGGATTCGCCTGTTTCTCACCCTTTGTAACGCCTTTGTGATCCTGTGCAGCCTGCGCCGCCGTCAGAGCGGTCGGCTGGTGAGGTTGGCGGCGCGGGCGTTGAGGCACTCGCCGGTGGCGAGGTCGAAGGCGAAGTTGTGGGCCAGGCAGTGGATCTGCCCGTCCCGGACGACCGCGCCGACCGCCAGGTCCTCCCCGGCGTGCGGGCAGTAGCGCGGAATGTCGTAGCGGGCGCCGGCGTCCGCGACGATGATGCGCTCGCTCTCGTCCCGTCCGGTCTCGTACGCCTCGACGGCGTTCAGCGCCGGCGCGTTCGCGTGCTTGAGCAGTCCGACCAGGTGGTCGTTGTAGACGTCGGGGTCGCGGTAGAGGCTGAGCCGGAACGAGATGAGCAGGTCCTCCCATGCCATCCGGCCGGTGAGCACTCCGTCCAGCCAGCGGGCCGCGGTGCTGATCCGGTAGTGCGGGCGGACGTCCGGGGACGCCTGCGCCACCGTGAGGCCGTCCGGTGAGAAGTCGACGTCCCAGACGCCGCCGTTCGGACCGGTGACCTCGAACCGGACGATCATCGCGATCCGCCGGAGGAAGTAGTCGCTGAGCCCGCCGAGGTGCGCGAAGTGGGCGGTGAACCGGTCGAACAGGTCCGGGCCGGGCTCCGGGTGGCCCGCCAGCACGGCGGCGATGGCGTCGGCCCGGTCGGCGGCGTACCGCCTGAGGTAGTCGCCCCGGCCGGCGTCGGCGAAGGAGAACTCCGCCGAGACCGGGTCGCGGGCGATCTCCCCGGTGTCCAGGTCGACGGCGTCGCCCGGCTTGAAGCACTCCCAGCGCTGCCGCGGCAGATGCTCGCGCAGCCAGGCGGTGGCCGCCTCCGGGTCGCAGAACGCGCCGTCCGCCTGGTCGAGCACCCTGTTGAGATGGTCGACCTCGGCGTCCAGGAAGCACGGCGGCCCGGCGAACGGGGCCGCCAGCACGGGCTCGGTCTGCCGGACGAGCCGCTGCGTCGCGCGCAGCTTGGAGACGCGCTTGGCCATCGAGACCTCGGCCATCTCGGCGGTGGAGTACTCGTAGCAGATCGGGTGCCAGGACGCCCCGGACGTCTGCAGCGCCATCAGGTCGAGCCGGCCGCCCGCCATGTGCTTGGCCCGGCGGGCCTGCGCGGCGGTGAGCCGGGCGTCGTTGCAGTGCAGGATCCCGCGACCGTCCGCCACGATCAGAAAAGCGGCGTCGTGGCACATGGGCGACAGTTCGGGAATGACGGTGATCCAAGAGCCACGATTGTCCAGCGCGAATTTCTCCCACGGCTGGATTTCGATGACCTGGCGCCCGCCCGCGGCGGCCGCCATACGTTCCCGGAAGGCGGGTCCGGGGTAACACGGAATGAGGATCCGGGTTCGCGCGGGAAGTCGCTCGATGACCCACGGGTCGAAATGGTCGAGATGCTCGTGCGAGACCGCCACCCAGTCGGCGTCGAGCAACGGAGCGAGATCCAGGTGATCGTTTCTCGGGTACTGGTGCCAGGCGCCGAGAAAGGCCCCGGTCGGAGCGAACCACGGGTCCGCGAGCAGATGGAACGCGGCCGCGTCCACCGACACCCCCGCATGTCCGATAAATGTGACAGTCGGCATGTCCAGACTGTCGCTCCCCGGCCCCGCCGGCACACCCGCCGGAGTGCGTAAAGCGACTACGCCCTCGGCATGAAAGGGATATGCGCACAGTCTGGATATGTCCAGCAAGACGCCCCAAAAAAAGATCGAGTTTACACTCCCTACAGAATGACCACTTCCGGACATAAGGGATATATCGCTACCGGTCTGCTGGACATCCGCGGGGCGGCCGGGCGATGGTCGACACGGGTGCAGGAATAGCGAACGGTGGTCGTCATGAACAACGGGGGGCCTCGGTTTTCCCGAGCGGACACTCCCGTGGGCGCGAGGACGCTCGCGGGGACGGGCGTCCGGGAGGGCAGACACCACGACCGCCGTGACCGGACGGGGACGTCCGACCGCGGCGGGCAGGCGCTGTGGCGGCGGCGGCTGCGGCACGACATCCGGCACGAACTCGGCACGATCATCATGCTGGCCTCGGCCGTCGCCGTCGCGGAGGACGTCGGCGACACCAGCCGGGCCCGCATCGACCAGCTGCTCGGCGAGACCCGGTGGCTCGACCACCTGCTGCGCCAGCTCGACGAGGACGACGACCATCCGACGCCCGCCCCGGAGCGGATCCGGGTGGACGACCTCACCGCCGAGGTCGTCACCGGGCTGCGGCTCGTCACCCCGCACGAGATACGCCTCACCACCGGCGAGGCGTGGGCGCACATGGACCCGGTCGCGTTGTGGCGCGCGGTCCGGAACGTCCTCGAGAACGCGTGCCGCGTCGCGGAGGGCCGCGTGGACGTGCACGTCGAGGTCGCGCAGGGCCGGCTCGTCATCCAGGTCGACGACGATGGCCCGGGGTTCGGCGCGGGCTGGGGGACACCGGAGGGGCGGCGCCCGGCCCGGCCCGGCCTGGCGTCGCTGGGACTCGGCATCGTCCACGACCTCATCTCCGGGTACGGCGGCACCCTGGAGATCCGCACCTGCGAGATGGGCGGGGCGCGCGTCCGCATGCTGCTGCCGGCGGCGCCGCCCCCCGAGGACCGCGCGGCGGGGGCCCTCGCCGACGCCTACCCCGACACGCGTCCCGACGCGCACTCCGACGCGCACTCCGACGACTGGCGGCCGTACCCATGAGGATGGTCATCTGCGACGACCACGCGGTCTTCGCCGAATCACTGTCCCTGGTGCTGGCGAACGCCGGGCACAGCGTCGTGGAGGTCACCTACTCCCCCGCCGAGGCGCTGCCCGTGCTCCGGGCCAGGCGGCCCGACCTCTGCCTCATCGACCTGCAGTTCCCGTCCGGCACCGCGCTCGAATGGATGCCGCGGTTGCGCGGCTCGTCCCCGCGGACGAGGTTCGTCGTGCTGACCGGATTCCTGGAGCGGCCGGTGCTGGAGGCGGGCCTCGCGGCCGGCGTCCGCGGGTTCGCGCACAAGGGGCAGCAGGCCGGCGACATCCTCGCCGTGCTGCGCCGCGTCGCGGACGACGAGATCGTCGTCGACCAGGAGATCCGCCGGGGCGACGGCCGGCGGCGCGACCAGGCGCGGAAGTTCGCACGGTTCCTCACGCCCCGGGAACGCGAGGTGCTGACGCGGCTGGCACGCGGCGAGTCCACCCAGATGCTCGCCAAGGCGATGGGGGTGACGCGCAGCACGGCGCGCAGCCACGTCCAGAGCGTGCTGAGCAAGCTGGGGGTGCACTCGCAGCGGGAGGCGGTGATCGAGGCCGCCCGGCACGGCCTGGTCAGCGTGGAGACCGGAGAGTGGCTCGCGGGATAGCCGGCGCGCGGTTTCGGCGGGATCCCCGGCGGGGACGGCCGAATCTGGCCCTTCAGGGTGCGACCGTAACGCGTTAGCGTCTGCCTGGTAGAGGAGGTTCCCATGCCTCAACGGCGAGGCACGCCGCCCATCTCCGACGCGGGGGTCCTCGACTGCCCGGACGCCTACGTGCGCGGGGTCCCCTACGACAGGCTCGAAAGGCTCCGGACGCGGACGCCGGTGGTGTGGCTGGACGGGCGCACGGCGGGACGGCCGGGCGCCTGGGCCGTGCTGCGCCACCGCGACGTCCGGCATGCGCTCGCGCACCCCGAGTTGTTCTCGCCGCAGGTGGACGGCGTCGTGCACGGGCCGCTGAGCGGGGACGAGCCGCCGGGCGAGGCCGCGCTGATCGACATGGATCCGCCGGCGGAGGCGATGCTCGCGCGGATTCCGTCGCGGGAGAAGGTCGACTTCGTCCGCGAGGTCGCCCGCGACCTTCCCGAGACGCTGCGCAACACCCTCGCCGGCGGCCTGCACGCGCTGCTGCGCCACCCCGCCGAGTACGTCCGGCTCCGCGAGGGGCAGCGCGACGAGGCGCTCATCGACAGCGCGGTCGAGGAGATGCTGCGCTGGTGGACGCCGGTGCTGCACGTCCGGCGCACCGTGCGGCGCGGCACGGTCATGGGCGATGTGCCGCTGCTCGCGGGCGAGGAGGTCATGCTGTGGCTGGTCTCCGCGAACCACGACGACGGGGTGTTCCCCGAGCCGGGGCGCTTCGTCCCCGACCGGTTCCTCGGGGACGCCCCGCCCCATCTGTGCTTCGGGTTCGGTCACCGCGCCTGCCTGGGCGCGCAGCTCGCGCGGGTGCATCTGCGCGCGCTGCTCGTCGCCCTGCTCGAACGTCCCGGCCTGCCGCGGTCGGCGGGCGAGCCGGTGATGCTGCGGTCGAGCGCCCGGCACGGGTTCGCGCACCTGCCTGTCCGCTGGGTCCGCTGAACCTTCTCCGCCCCTCGGGCGTAGTAGGTGCGTGGGACTCACGAGCCCGGGGACGCTGAGCCTGCTCATCCTGCTGGCCGTCGGCTGCATGGCCGCGACCGTGCGGGCATGGCCGCGTGCCGCGGCGCCCGGGCACCGGGCCGTGGGAGCCCGCGCGCTGATGCTGGTGGGCTGCCAGTCGTCCGTCCTGCTCACGCTGGTGGCGGCCCTGAACGCGCACTACCTGTTCTACGGGTCGTGGACGGACCTGCTGAGCGCCGCCGGCGGAGGCGCCCAGGCGCACCGCCCGGCCGGAGGGAACGCGGCCGCCGCGACGCGGGTCGTGCGGACGGTGCAGGCCGGCCTCGACCCGGGACCGCGCGCCGAGCACGTCCCGGCGAAGGACGGCCAGGTCGAGCGCCTCGACATCCGCGGCGTCCGGACGGGCCTGGCCTCGCAGGCGTACGTGTACCTGCCGCCGCAGTACTTCCAGCGCGCCTCCGCCGCCCGCCGCTTTCCGGTCGTGATCCTGCTGGCCGGGTACCCGGCGGCGGACCGGCTCGTGTGGATCCGTCAGGGTCACGTGCCCGAGGACGCCGCGCGGGCGCAGGCACGGGGGCGGATCCAGCCGATGATCTACGTGATGATGCGGCCGACCGTGGTGCGGGGCTGGGACACCGAGTGCGCCGACGTGCCCGGCGGACCCCAGGTCGAGACGTTCTTCGCCCAGGACGTCCCCGAGGCGGTCGCCGGGACCTACCGCGTGCCGCGGGACCGGAGCGGATGGGCGCTCGCCGGGTACTCCACCGGCGGGTTCTGCGCCGCGAAGCTGGCGATGCTCCACTCCGACCGGTTCTCCGCGGCCGTCAGCATGGCCGGGCACTTCGACGCGCTGATGGACCCGACGACCCGCGACCTGTACGGCGGGAGCAGGGCCGTGCGGAGGAGCGATGACCTCGTCTGGCGGCTGCGGAACCTTCCGGCGCCGCCGGTGTCGATCCTGGTGGCGTCGGCGGACGCCGGCGAGAAGACGTTCCCGTCGGCGCAGAGGTTCATGCGGGCCGCGCGTCCTCCGCTGGTCGTGGACAAGGTGCTGCTGCGCAGCGGCGGCCACAACTTCAAGACGTTCCGCAAGTACATCCCGCCGTCCGTCCGGTGGCTGAGCGCGCGGCTGCGGGCGAGTGACATGGAACCGGTGCGCTGACATGGAACCGGTGAGCGCGACCCTCATCGGCCCCGTATGCCTGCTGGCGCTGGGCTGCGCGGTCGCGGCCGTCGTCCTGTGGCGGCGGCTCGCGGGGGCGGGCGTCCGGGCCGTGCTGGCGCGCTCCGGGCTCCTGCTGGCCACGCAGGCGGCGCTCACCGCGTCGATCGTGTTGCTGGCCAACCGGTACTTCGTGTTCTACGCGACGTGGAACGACCTGCTCGGCCACGATCCCGCGCACCTCCGGGTCCAGCACGTCCAGCCGCAGCGCGCGGCGGGACGCCCCGTGGAGCGCACCACCACGGGCCTCGGCCCGAAGCGGGCGGGCCACAGGCCGGACCCCGCCGAGGACGGACGGGTCGACCGCCTGACCATCCACGGCGCGCGCAGCGGCGTGGACGCCGAGGCGTACGTCTACCTCCCGCCGCGGTACTTCCAGCAGACCGAGCGGCTGCCCGTGGTCGTCCTCCTGGGGGACGGGGCGCCCGCGGACCGGCTGCGGGACGCCGGCCCGCCCCGCGCCGCCGGAGGGACGCAGCCCATGGTGTACGCGATGGTGCGGCTCACCGGCGCCGCCGACTGCATGGACGTGCCAGGGCGGCGCCCCACGCTCGGCGAGACCTACCTCACGCAGGACCTCCCCGAGGCCCTGGCCTCGCAGTACCGGGTGGCGGAGTCCCGCGAGGGATGGGGCGTGGCGGGGACGGGCGAGGGCGGGTGGTGCGCGGCGCGGCTGGCGATGCTGCGCTCCGACCGGTTCGCCGCCGCCGCGAGCCTGGGCGGCCGGTTCGGCGCGCCGGACGGCGACCTCTACGGCGGCAGTGAGCGCTACCGGCTCGGCAACGACCTGCTGTGGCGGCTCCAGAACGTCCCGCCGCCCCCGGTGTCGATCCTGGTCGCGGCCGGGAGGAGCGACGAGCAGGCCCGGAGGTTCGCCGCGCTCGCACGCCCGCCGATGCGCGTCGAGACGTCCCCGGTGGACGGCTCCCCCGCGTCCCCCTCCGAGGTCGTGGCCGTCCTGACGTGGCTGGGAGCACGGCTCCGGATACCTCCCGAGGAGTAGGGACGCTGACTCCCCGGGGCCGACGTGGCCCCGGGGGCCCATGACTTAACGTGCAGGGATGAGCACTTCGCCGCCGCGCTGGCCGCGGCCCGCCGCGTGGCCGGTGTGGGTCGTCCCGCTGCTGGTCGCGTTCCTCCAGGTGGGCGGGTCGCTGGGCGCGCAGGGCGACCGGTCGTCCGGGGGAAGGGGCGGCGGCCCGCCCTGGGAGCACGGGAGCGAGTCCCTCGGGCACACCGACCTGGACGCGCTCGGCTTCGCGCTGCTCCTCGCCGGACCCGCCCTGCTGCTGTTGCGGCGCCGGTACCCGGTGTTCACGGTGTGCTCCACCGCGGCGGTGACCGCCCTGTACTTCCTGCGCGCCTACACCTACGGCCCGGCGCCGCTGGCCCTGGCCGTCGCGATGTTGGCCGCCGTCGTCGCCGGGCGCCGGCTGCTGGTCTGGGCGGGGACGGGCATCGGCCTCGCCGCGTTCTTCGGCCTCACCGCGTTGATCGGCGTCCCGGCCGCCGAGCGCGGTCAGGACGGCCCGTTCCCGGTGGAGGAGCCGACGCTCGGCGGGTCGAGCTTCGTGGTCGGCTGGGCGCTGGTGGTGCTGGTCACCGCGGAGCTGATCCGGATGCGCGGGCAGCGCGCCGCCGAGACCGCCCGCACGCGCGCCGAGGAGGAGCGCCGCCAGGCCAGCGAGGAGCGGCTGCTGATGGCCCGCGAGCTGCACGACGTGCTCGCGCACAACATCTCGATGATCAACGTGCAGGCGGGCGTGGCGCTGCACCTGCTGGACGAGAACCCCGAGCAGGCACGAACGGCGCTCGCCGCCATCAAGGACGCCAGCAAGGAGGCCCTCACCGAGATGCGCGGGGTCATCGGCGCGCTGCGGGCGCAGGGCGAGACCGCGCCACGCGCCCCGACCGCCGGGCTCGGCGGGCTGGACGACCTGCTGGCCCGCGCGCGGTCCGCGGGGCTGGACGTCGAGGCCGAGTTCACCGGGGAGCGGCGGCCGCTGCCCGCCGGCGCCGACCTGGCGGCGTTCCGGATCGTCCAGGAGTCGCTGACCAACGTGACCCGCCATGCCGGTCCCGGCCCGGTGACGGCGAGGGTCCGCATCGCCTACGGTGAGCACGAGATCGTGGTGGAGGTCGAGGACGACGGCCGGGGCGTGTCGCCGCTGGACGACCGGCCGGGCGGCAGCGGGATCCGCGGCATGCGCGAGCGGGCCGCCGCGCTCGGCGGCGCGTTCGCCGCCGGCCCGCGGACCGGCGGCGGGTTCGGCGTGCGGGCGCGGCTGCCGCTGGACGCCGGTCCGGACGCCGGGGCGGCCGGGCCCGAGGGAGATGCTCGATGATCAAGGTGCTGCTGGCCGACGACCAGGTGCTGGTGCGGGCCGGGTTCCGGGCGCTGCTGGACGCGCAGCCCGACATCGAGGTCGCCGGTGAGGCGGGCGACGGCGAGGAGGCCGTGGCGCTGGCCCGCCGGCTGCGTCCCGACGTCATCCTGATGGACATCCGCATGCCCGGCCTGGACGGCCTGGAGGCGACCCGGCGGATCGCCTCCGACGAACGGCTGGACGGCGTCCACATCGTGATCCTCACCACGTTCGAGCTGGACGAGTACGTGTTCGAGGCGCTGCGCGGCGGGGCGAGCGGATTCCTGGTCAAGGACACCGAGCCGGTGGAGCTGATCCACGCCGTCCGGGCCGTCGCGGACGGGGACGCGCTGCTGTCACCCAGCGTCACCCGGCGACTGATCGCCGAGTTCGCCGCGCGGGCCAAGGAGCCCGCGCCCTCGCCGCGGCTGAACGCGCTCACCGACCGGGAGCGCGAGGTCATGGCGCTGGTCGGCGAGGGGCTGTCGAACGAGGAGATCGCCGCCCGGCTCGTGGTGAGCCCCGCCACGGCGAAAACGCATGTCAGCCGTACGATGGTGAAGCTCGGGGCGCGGGACCGGGCGCAGCTCGTGGTGTTCGCCTACGAGTCGGGACTGGTCAAACCGGGCTGGCTGCCCTAGAAATTTTACTCTGCGGCGATTCATTGTTGTCGCTCGCAGGACCATGACAGGGTGGACGGCACACGCCGTCACCGACGTGAGGAGTCCGGTGCCGCACGACGCGAGGATTCTGGCCGTCGACGACCGCGAGGAGAACCTCACCGCCCTCGCGGCGGTGCTCGACGCGCTGCCGGTCGAGGTCGTGCCGGTCACCTCCGGCCAGGCCGCCCTGAAAGAGCTGCTGAACGACGACTTCGCGCTGATCCTGCTCGATGTCGTGATGCCGGAGATGGACGGGTTCGAGACGGCCGAGCACATCAAGGCCCGGCCGCGCACCCGGGACGTCCCGATCATCTTCCTCACCGCGGGCGGCGGCACCGGCGAGCAGGCGTTCCGCGGGTACGCGGCGGGCGCCGTCGACTACCTCACCAAGCCGTTCGACCCGTGGCTGCTGCGCGCGAAGGTGTCGGTGTTCGTGGAGCTGCACCGGCGGAACCAGCAGCTCCAGCAGCAGGCCCGGCTGCTGCGCCAGACGCTGGACGGCGAGGGCGAGGGCGAGGGCTCCCCGGCGGGATGCGACCGGCTCCTGGCGGCCCTGGACCAGCGGGTCGCCCGCATCGAGGCCGATGTCGCCCGGTTGCGGTCCGGCGAGCCGGCCGACGAACTCGACGCCCACGTCGCCGATCTGCGGACGGCGCTGGACGCCCTGGCCGCGGGCGGCTGAACCTCTCCCCTCCCTTGCGGGTGCGGGGTTCCCGCGCGCCCATCAGCGACTACGTGCCGTAGCCGCTCTCGACGCCGCGCCCACCGGACCCGGCGGCGCCCCAAGAACATGATCTTGCAGGTCAGCCGACTGGAATCTTTTACCTTTGGTGACGCTTGTCCGGTTTGTCGCAAGTAAGTACTTGGGGGTAACTTGCACTCTGCGTCACACCAGTGACCCGCGTCACCGCGGTCCCCACCGGACCACGACCCCCCGGAGGCCCCCATGACCCCCTCGTCCGACGCCGCGCTCGGCCGCGTCCGCTGGAAGCGGTTCGCCGCGATCGCCGCCCCCGCCGCGATCGGCGCGGGCGCCCTGGTCCTGATGACCGCGCAGGGCGCGATCGCCTCCTCCTTCGCCGTCTCCGGCGGCAGCTTCAAGGTCAGCGCCGACTCGCTGAACGGGCAGGGGTTCGTCCAGTACGGCGGGGTCGACGCGGGCAAGGACGGCGCCAAGCACCCGGTGCAGATCTCCGGCATCAGGTCCGCGCAGATCCGCAACATGTGCCAGTCGGTGAAGGTCGGCCCGTTCACCCTGCGGCTGACCGCCGGCACCGGCGCCAAGCCCGTCGAGGCGAGCGACCTCGTCCTGGACGTGGAGCAGCTGAACGCCGACGCCACGTTCTCCGACATGGAGATCGGCCGGGACGCGAGCACGCTCGGCAAGGGCCCGGACGGCGCGCAGGGCCCGGCGGGCATGTTCGGGCAGCAGGCGTCCACGATCGAGCTCCGCAACGTCAAGCAGGTCGCGTGGGCGACCACCGCCGGGACCTTCAAGCTGAACGACCTCAGCATGAAGCTCGGCGCCGAGTGCTTCTGAGGCCATGACCTTCCCCACCCCGCCGGCTCCCCGCGCGCCGCACGGATTCCGCCGCTGGCGGCGGACACGCCCCTTCTGGGGAGGCGTGTTCGCCGTCCTCGGCGGCGTCGAGCTGGTCGCGATCCCGCTGGCCCCGATGCCGCTCGTCGTCCACCAGGGCATGGCCGGCGTGGCCAGCTGGCTCATCGGAGCGCTGCTCGTCACCGCGGGCGCGCTGTTGTGGTTCCAGCCCGCCCAGCGCAGCTTCTACGGCATCCTCGCGGTCCTGCTGTCACTGGCGTCGTTCCTCACGTCCAACTTCGGCGGGTTCCTCGTCGGGATGCTGCTGGGCGTGCTCGGCGGTGCCCTCGGCTTCGCCTGGTCGCCCGCCCCGGACGGGCACCGGCCGGGCGCGGCGCCGCGGGACGCCCGTCACGGGACGCACGGGGCGCACGCGGCGCCGCGCGGCGGGCGGCTGACGGCCCTGGCGATCCCGGCCGTCCTGGGGATGCACCTGCTCGCCCCGTCGCCGTCCCCGTCCCCGTCGCCGTCCTCCTCGGCGGCACCGTCCTCGGCGACGCCGTCCCCCTCGGCGACACCGCCCGCGAGCCGGGCACCGTCGCAGCAGCCCCCCACGAGCGCGCCCCCCGCGCCCACCGCCACGCCCTCTCCAACCGCAACGCCCTCTCCCACCACCACCCCGGCTCCGGCCAAGGACGCGGGAACCGGACCGCGCCTCTACGCCGACGCCGGGACGCTGCGCGCCGACTCGCTGACGATGTCGGGGCTCAGCTACGACGGCGTCGCCTCCCTCCCCTCGGCGGGCGGGACGGTGCAGGCGCTGAAGTTCAGCATGACCAAGGCCGTCCTGAAGAACGTCGACCAGACGGTCGCGCACGGCGGCGCCGCCGCGCGGACCCGGACCGGCAGCCTCACGCTGACCGGCGGCGTCGTCATGTACACGACGAAGATGTCGTCCAAGCTGCTGGGCATCCCGGTGACCTTCACCCCGGCGGCTCCGCCGCCGCTGACGCTGCCCTACATGGTGATGACGGACGTCGTCTCCGAGCAGCCCGCCGTCACCGCCGGCGGGGCGCAGATCAGCGGCCTCGCCGCCACCGGGTGATCGGGCGCGCCGCCCAGTGCGCCGGTGCCCAGCCTGCCGCGCAGGATGAACGCGCCCAGCAGCACCGCCGCCACGACAAGGACGACCGCGACCGTGACGACCAGCACCGTCTTGCGGCGCTCCCCGCCGCCGCGGGGCCGGTCGTGGACGGGCGGCGGCGGAGGCTGCTGCCAGTTCGCGTACTGCTGCGGCTGCTCCCACGGCGGAGGCGTCTGCGGCGGGAGGCTCGGATGCGGCTGCCGCACGGACGGGTGCACGGACGGTTGCTGCACGGACGGGTGCTGGGACGGGGGCGGCGCCCACTCCGTCCCCACCAGCGTCCGCGGCTCCGGATCCGGCCGGGGAGGGGACGGCGGCGGGCGGTGCGGGGCGCCGCGGTCCTGGAACCGGCCCGGGTCGCGGCGGGTCACCGGGTCGGGCTCGCCGCCCTTCCCCGCGTCGCGGCGCGTGACCGGGTCGAGGTCCTCGGGGTCGAGGACGGTCTCCGAGGCGTCATCGGGCCGGCCGCCGGGCAGGTAGCGGGCGGACGGCTCGTCCGTCATCGTCTCGTTCGCCACCGGCGGCCGCGGCGGGGACGGCTGCGGCATGGCCGCGACCTGGGTGAGCATCGGCAGCGCCTGCGCCGCCGTCATCCGGCCGAACGGCTCGCGCGCGAGCAGCCCCTCCAGCACCCGGCCGAGCGGCCCCGCGTTCCGCGCGGGCGGCACGGGCTCGGTCAGCGCGGCCTGCAGCGACGACATCGCGTCGGACCGCTCGTAGGGGGAGCGGCCCTCCACGGCCGCGTACAGCGTCGCGCCGAGCGCCCACAGGTCGGAGGCGGGGACCGCGCGCTCGCCCTGCACCCGCTCCGGCGCGATGTAGGCGGGCGATCCCATGACCAGGCCCGTCTGGGTGAGCGTCGAGTCGCCCTCCATCTGCGCGATGCCGAAGTCGGTGAGCACGGCCCGCCCCGTGTCGGTGACCAGCACGTTGCTGGGCTTGACGTCGCGGTGCAGGATGCCCTTCTGGTGGGCGTGCTGGAGCGCCCCGAGCATCTGCAGCCCGATGTCGGCGACCCGGCGGTGCTCCATCGGGCCGCGCTCGATGATGTCCTGCAGCGACGGCGCGAGGACCAGCTCCATCACGATCCAGGGACGGTCCGACTCCTCGACGACGTCGTGGACGGTCACCACCCCGGAGTGGTTCAGCCGCGCCGACGCGCGGGCCTCGCGGAACGTCCGCTCGTACAGGACGGCGCGCTCCGCGTCGCTCAGCCCGGGCGGGAGCACGACCTCCTTCACCGCGACCTCGCGGTCCAGCATGGTGTCGAAGGCGCGCCACACGGTGCCCATGCCGCCGCGGCCGACCACCGAGTCGAGCCGGTAGCGGTTACCGAGCAGACGTGCCTGTGCCATCTCTAGAAGGTCCCCCCACTGGTCATCCCACCCCGGAGGGCTGGAACGTGTCGAGCACATTGTTCACGAGTGTCTCGTTCTCGTTCCACTGGGAGGTGGGTACCGCCACCACCACGGCGAAGGGCCGGCCGTCCACCATCACGCCGCGGTCCTTCGCGCGCGTGCCGCCCGAGCGGGACCAGGTGAACTCGATGTCGGCCGCGGGCCGCCCGGCGACGGTCGTGCGGGTGATCTCTCCGATCCGCTGGAAGCCCTGGAGCTTGCCGTCGGCGATCGCCTCCCGCTCCCAGGTGACCCAGTGCTCGTAGGGGTCGCCGGACCAGACCGTCCGGTCGACCTGCACGTAGGCGCTGGACGCGGGGTCGGTCCAGACGACGCTGTTGCCCTGCACCGAGCGCCGCCACCCGCGCGGAACCGCGATCGTGTAGCCGGGCCCGCTCGCGCGGACGAGCCCGTCGGGCAGCCGCGGCGCGCTCGAACTCGACGTGGGCGCGGGGTCGTCCGACGGCGTGGTCGGGGTGGTCTGCGTGGCCGGCGTCGTCTGCCCGCCGGCCTGCGGCGGGTGCGACACGCCCGGTCCGCCGGCCGAGGAGCCCTTCGGCCAGAAGGCGAACCCGGCGACCGCCAGGACCGCCGCCGCCACGACGACGCCGGCGAGGACCGGCAGGGCCGGGGACTTCCTGCGCGCCGGTGCGGACGGGTGCCCCTGCGTCCACTGCGTGCCCGTTCCCGGCGGGTAGTGGTCCGTCGTCTCGGGCGGGACGGGCACCGGAATGGACGCCTGCGCGTGCGTGGACGACTCCGACGCGGGCGACCGGCCGGGCGGGAACGACGCGGTCCAGGTGGCGCCGGCGGCCGCGGCCGTCGCCTCGTTCGCGGCGATCTGCGCGGCGGCCGCGTCCGCGGCGTGCCCGGAGGCGACCGCCTTGAGCGCCTCCTCGGCCCGGTCCCCGGTCATCCGCCGCACCGGGTCGCGTTCCAGCAGCCCGGTGAGGACGGGAGCCAGCGGCCCCGCGTTCCTCGGCGGCGGGACGTCCTGCGTCATCACGGCGGCGAGGACCGCCATGGCGTCGCTGCGGTGGTGCGGCGCCCTGCCCTCCGTCGCCGCGTACAGGGTGGCGCCGAGCGCCCACAGGTCGGACGCGGGGATCGCCGGGTCGCCGTTCACCCGCTCCGGCGACATGTACGCGGGCGACCCCATGATCAGCCCGGTGCCGGTGAGGGTGGCGTCGCCCGCCACCTGCGCGATGCCGAAGTCGGTGAGCACGGCCCGGTCGTCGCCGGTGACCAGCACGTTCGCCGGCTTGACGTCACGGTGCAGGACGCCGATCGCGTGCGCCGCCCGCAGCGCGCCCGCGATCTGCGCGCCGATCGTCGCGACCCGTCCGGGCGGCAGCGGGCCGTCCTCCTCCACGACCTCCTGGAGGGAGCGGGCCCGCACCAGCTCCATGACGATCCACGGCCGGCCGTCCTCGTCCACGACGTCGTGTACGGTCACGACGCCCGGGTGGTTCAGCCTGGCCGAGGCGCGGGCCTCGCGCAGCGTCCGGCGGTGCCGGTTCTCGCGCTCCTCGTCGCTCAGCCCCGCGGGCAGCACGACCTCCTTGACCGCGACCTCGCGGTCGAGGGTCTCGTCGGTGGCGCGCCACACGGTGCCCATGCCGCCGCGTCCGACGACCGATGCGAGCCGGTACCGACCGGCCAGCAGCCGCCCTTCCATCAGGCCTCCGCGGGCTTGAAGAACCGGTAGACCGGTTGGAGTTCGGAGTACACCTCGTCCCAGTCGCCGGCGGGGGCCCGGAGCAGGATCGCGTAGCCGTGCCCCTTCGTCACGAACCCGCGGTTGAGGATGTGCACCCGGCCTCCGTCGCCGTCGTAGGTGAACTCCCAGTCCGCCGACTTGTCGCCGTTCCCGGTGTCGGGCACCGGCGGGTGGTCCCCGGTCGCCGCGATCCTGAGCTTCCGGTAGCCGGGCCAGCCGGAGCCGCCCCGCTCCTGGCGCCGCCAGTCGTCGATCGCGCTGGCGCCCGGGTCGTCGGTCTGGTCGATCTGGATGTAGGTCTTGCGGCCGGGGGCGTAGAAGAAGTCGCCGCCGTTCTTGCGCTCGGGTCCCTTCCAGTCATCCGGGACGGGAACGGAGTAGCCGCTGCGATCCTTGTGCGTCCTGAACCCGGCAGGGAGGGCCGGGCTCGGGTCCTTGGACTTGACCGGGGAGGACGAGGAGGCCTTCCCCGTGGCGGGCGGCGTCGACGCGCTCTTCTTCTGCCCCTTCGCGTCGTCGTCGCCGCCGCTGCTGGCCAGCGCGATCCCCGCGACGACCAGGATGACGAGCAGCACCACACCCGCGATGATCAGCACGTTGCGGTTGGACGCGAGCGCGGGGCGCCCGGTGGACGGGTGGTGGGTGGTGGGCGGGAAATGGGTGTCCGGCCCGGGCTCGGGCCTGTCGCCCGGGACCGTCACCCGCCCGGCGGGCTGGGTGCGGGGGCCCGGCCGCCACGAGCGGACCCGGTCGGGGTCGGGCGCGGTCTCGGCGGGGTTCGCGGACTCGGGCGCGCTCCGCGCCTCCCTCGGCAGGTCGAAGCTGGTGAGCTGGTCGGGGCGGGCGCCGGCGTCCGCCGGGCGGAGCGCCTCGCCGGGCGCCTCCGGCATGGTCGTCTGCGTGCCCGGCGCCTCCTCGACCGGGTACTCCACGGCCATCGTCCGCTGGGTGTCGACGGTCTCCTGCCGGACGATCTCGTCCAGCATCCGGCCGGCCTCGATCGCGTCCATCCGCTGATCGGGGTTCTTGCGCAGCAGGCCCTCGATGACCGGGACGAGCCGGCCGCCCTTCTCCGGCGGGTCGGGCTCGTCGGAGATCACCGCGACCAGCGCGGCCATCGGCTCGGGACGCTCGAACGGCGACTTGCCGTGCAGCATCGCGTACAGGGTGACGCCCAGCGACCACAGGTCGGAGGCCGGCCCGGCGACGCGGCCGCGGGCGCGCTCCGGCGCGATGTAGGCGGGCGAGCCCATGACGAGCCCGGTCTGGGTGAGGGTGGCGTCGCCCGAGGCGGTCGCGATGCCGAAGTCGGTGAGCACGGCGCGCTCGCCCATCCGCCCCGTGCCGGTGATCAGCACGTTGCTCGGCTTGACGTCGCGGTGCAGCACCCCGGCCTCGTGCGCGGCGTGCAGCGCGGCGAGCATCTGCCGGGCGATCTCCGCGGCGCGGCGGGGCTCCATCGGCCCGTCCTGCTTGATCACCTGGTCCAGGGAGCGGGCCCTGATGAGCTCCATGATGATCCAGGGGCGGTCGTCCTCCTCGACGACGTCGTAGACGGCGACGACGCCGGGGTGGCTGAGCCTGGCCGCGGTGCGGGCCTCACGGAACGTGCGCTTGTGGTGCACGGCGCGTTCCTCATCGGTGAGACCATGCGGGAGGATGACCTCCTTCACCGCAACGTCACGACCGAGGACCTCATCGTGCGCCTGCCAGACCGTCCCCATGCCGCCTCGGCCGACCTGGGTCACCAGGCGGTATCGGCGGGCGAGCAACCGCTCACCGGTGGGTTCATTTGGCATATCCGCGACCATATCGACTTTTGCTGACAACCTTGGACTGAGAGTGCAAGCCACATCCCCCTACCCGTACGACGTCCGAGATCACCACGCGGTTCGCCGCCGACCGGGCGCGCGGGTGCGGAGACGTGATCGACGTGCGACCCGGTAGGAAGGGGACCATGACCGAGCTGGGCCAGCAGCGCGGCCTGCGGGGCGAGTGGGGGCGGCTGATCCAGGCCGCTCCGACGATCTTCTTCTGGTACACCCGACTCTCCGGGATCCTGTCGCTGCTCGCATGGGTCTCCTATGGTCTCATCCTTGAGATAGCCGATATCTGGGCGTTGCGATGGATCGGTTATCTCGGCTGGTTCCCGAGCGTCCCGATCGGCCTGCTCTGGATCCTGTTGTCGATGGGCGTCCGGCGGCGCAAGAAGGCCGCGTGGCGGATCCTCGTCCTGATCTTCTGCCTGCCCACCGCGCTCGGCGTCACCGCCGTCCTGACGACGCTGTTCAACCCGGACAAGCCCACCCCCGTCGGCCTGATCGTCACCGCCGCCGTGTACCTGGCGGTGCTCGGCCTGCTGATCTCCGCGCGCGGCCAGTTCACCACCCTGCCCGACCGGGCCAACCGGCGCCTGGCCACCGTCGTGTTCACCAGCCTCCTGATCGTGACCTGCGGGATCGGGACGTTCCTGGTCACCCTGACCGACCGCAACTCCCGCGGCGACTTCTGGACGCATCCGCTCTACGCGATCTCCCAGACCGTCCTCGGGCCGCGCGTCACCGGCAAGCCGATCGACGTGTCGGTGCCGTTCTGGGTGGACGTGATCCTGTGGGTGCTCGGCACCGGACTGATGATCGCCACCTTCTGGGCGCTGTTCAGGCCGGGGCGGCGCGACCCCGTCCTCAGCCCTCAGGAGGAGCTGGCGGCGCGCGCTCTGCTCGCCGAGTACGGCGACCAGGACTCCCTCGGCTACTTCGCGCTGCGCCGCGACAAGGACGTCATCGTCGCGCCGAACGGTAAGGCGGCCATCGCCTACCGGGTCGAGGGTTCGGTCTCGCTGGCCAGCGGCGACCCGCTCGGCGACCCCGAGTCGTGGGACCAGGCGATCGAGGCGTGGCTCGGCGAGTGCCGCGCGCACGCCTGGATCCCCGGCGCGGTCAGCGTCGGCGAGCGCGCCGCCCGCATCTACAAGCGGCACGGCTTCGACGCGCTGGAGCTCGGCGACGAGGCCATCGTCGACCTCACCGACTTCAACCTGGACGGACGGGAGATGCGGCAGGTCCGCCAGGCCGTCCGGCGCGTCGAGCGGGCCGGGTACACCGTGCGGATCCGCCGCCACTCGCAGATCCCCGGCTGGGAGATGGCCAAGCTCATCCGCAGCGCCGACGCCTGGCGCGGCGAGGAGACCGAGCGCGGCTTCTCCATGGCGCTCGGCCGGCTCGGCGACCCCACCGACGGGCGCTGCGTCATGGTCGAGGCGTTCGACGCGCACGGGGAGCTGCGCGGCCTGCTCAGCTTCGTCCCCTGGGGGCGGGCCGGGCTGTCGCTCGACCTGATGCGCCGCGACCGGCTCGCCGAGAACGGCCTCAACGAGTACATGGTCGCCAAGCTCGCCGAGAAGGCCGCCGCGGTCGGCGCGCAGCAGCTGTCGCTGAACTTCGCCATGCTGCGCTCGGCGTTCGAGCGCGGCTCCCAGATCGGGGCGGGCCCCGTCGCCCGGCTCTACTACCGGTTCCTGTCGTTCGCGTCGAAGTTCTGGCAGCTGGAGTCGCTGTACCTGTCGAACGCCAAGTACATGCCCGACTGGCGTCCCCGCTTCATCTGCTACGAGCACGGGCGGCACCTCGTCCGGCTGGGCCTCGCCTACGCCCGCGCCGAAGGGTTCCTGCCGAGTCTGAACCGCCCCAAGCTGGACCGGGCCGCCGCGATGGTCCCGTCCGGCGACCTCGTCGACAAGATCAAGGAGATCGAGGAGGCCGCGGAGGCGGCCCGCGCCCCGCAGCGCCGGCTGTCGGAGCAGGAGCGGGTCCGGCACGCCAAGCTCGACCAGATCCGCGCCGCCGGGATGGAGCCGTACGCGCTCGGCTGCGAGCGCACCGACGTCGCCTCCGGCATCCGGGAGCGGCACCCCGGCCTCGCCCCCGACTCCCGCACCGGCGACGCCGTCGCGATCGCGGGGCGCGTCGTCCTCGCCCGCGAGCACGGCCGCCTGATCTTCGTCACGCTCCGGGACGAGACCGGCGACCTCCAGGTCATGCTGACCGCCGACGCGCTCGGCGAGGACTCGCTGCGCCGCTGGAAGTCGCTCATCGACCTCGGCGACCAGGTCGGCGTGCGGGGTGAGGTCGTCACGTCCCGGCGCGGGGAGCTCTCGGTGCTCGCGTCCTCGTGGACGCTCGCCGCCAAATGCCTGCGCCCCCTGCCGAACAAGAGGTCCGGGCTGTCGGACCCGGAGGCCCGCGTCCGGCACCGGTACGTGGACTTCATCGTCAACGACGAGTCCCGCCGGATGCTGCGGATGCGCGGCGACGCCGTCGCCGCCGTCCGGGACGGCCTGCGCGCCCGCGGCTACCTGGAGGTCGAGACGCCGATGCTCCAGCCGGTGCACGGCGGCGCCACCGCCCGCCCGTTCACCACCCGCATCAACGCCTACAACATGCAGCTCTACCTGCGCATCGCGCCCGAGCTGTACCTCAAGCGGCTCCTCGTCGGCGGCGCCGGCCGCGTCTTCGAGCTGAACCGCAGCTTCCGCAACGAGGGCGTCTCGCCGCGGCACAACCCCGAGTTCACGATGCTGGAGGCCTACGAGCCCTACGGCGACTACGACACCATGGCCGAGCTGACCCGCTCCCTCGTCGTGGACGCGGCCCGCGCCGCCCTCGGCACCACGGTCGTCGTCCGGGACGGCGCCGAGTACGACCTCGCCGAGCCGTGGGATGTGATCACCGTCTACGAGTCGGTGTCCAAGGCGCTCGGCGAGGAGATCACCCCCGGGACCGCGCCGGAACGCGTCCAGTCGTTCGCCGAGCGGACGGGACTGAACGTCGACCCGCAGTGGGGGCAGGGCAAGGTCGTCCAGGAGCTGTTCGAGGCGCTCGTGGAGGAGAAGCTGGCGGCGCCGACGTTCGTCCGCGACTACCCCGCCGAGACGTCGCCGCTGACCCGGCCCCACCGCGACGACCCGCGCCTGGCCGAGAAGTGGGACCTCATCATCTTCGGCCTCGAACTCGGCACCGCCTACTCCGAGCTGATCGACCCCATCCTCCAGCGGCAGCGGCTGACCGAGCAGTCGCTGCAGGCCGCGGGCGGCGACCCGGAGGCCATGGAGCTGGACGAGGACTTCCTGCGCGCCCTGGAGTACGCGATGCCGCCCGCCGGCGGCATGGGCATGGGGATCGACCGGCTGCTGATCACGCTGACGGGCCGCAGCATCCGCGAGACGATCCCGTTCCCGCTGGTGCGCCCCGGCTCCTAGAGGCTCCGCGGCGCGGGCCGGAACCCCTCCCCCGCGAGCCACGCCCGCGCCGCCCCCCGCCGGGCGTCCTCCCCTTCGGGCAGGTCGCCCGGCGGGACGGGCAGCCCCTCCGCCTCGTCCGCCGGGAGCACGTCCCCGCGCTCGGGATCGAGCACCTGGAACCCGTCCTCCATCGCCGCGGCCACCGCCCCCAGATCGACGGGAAGCGGAGCCAGCCCGGTCGGCGCCCGCACCCCGAGGGCGGCGGCCAGTTCGTCCGCCAGCTCGGCGTCGCCGGGCAGACCGCGCTCGTTCAGCTCGTCCAGGCACGCGAGGGCGAGGGGCCGCACGTCACGCCCCTGCGCCAGGGCGGCGACGAGCACGTCCCCGGCGTACTGGAGCACGGGAGTCAGCGGACGCCCCCGGAGCAGGCCGGCGTCCCCGAACCCCCGGTGCGCGGCCGCCCGCAACCGCGCCAACGCCTCCTCGCCCCATTCCGTCACGCACACATTTGTACAGACATCCTCCGACAAACGCTCCATTCACCGGCCGCGCTTGTCCTCCACGTGCACGACCGTGAGTTCGAGCCCGTCCTGACCACGCTTGGAACGTCCGAGAAGGCCCACCGTCAGATCGGTCGCGTCGGTCCCGGCCTCCTCGGGTGCGACATAGGTGAGGATGTCGTTGTGATGCCCGTACACGGCCCAGCCCGGCGCCTGGTCGAGATCGATCGTCCCGAAGTCACCGGCCGGAGTGCCCCCGTGGACGGGCCCGTACTCGCGCAGCAGCTCCACCGCCTGCGCGCTCAGGTCGACTCCGGGCTCCATCACAATGACGCACGTGCCGTTCTCGAACAGCACCCACGACTTCTCGTCGCCCTGAATGACATCCCGCCAAACCTGGACCAGTTCCTCGGTGATCATGGGCGCGATTGTGCCGGTCTCCCCCGATAATCGCACTCCGATTACGCACCGTCCCTGTTCCTGACACTCTGGCACCCTGGCGCTGGACGGTGAACGGTGACAAAACCACAGATCGTGGCGGTGGTGGTGGGGGTGGTTTGCGCTCTCGTCGGGGGTGTGGGGGTGCTGGCCGCGGATGCCGGTCTCCAGCGGCGGGGCGTGGTGGTGGACGGGGTGCCTGTCGAGATCGTGCGGGAGGCCGGGGCATCCGGGCGGGTCCCGGGTGTCGTGGTGGCGCACGGGCTCGGGGCCGGCGGCCGCCTGATGCGGGGGTTCGCGGACACGCTGGCGCGGCGCGGGTACGCGGTGGCCCTGGTCGATCTCGCGGGGCACGGGGCCAGCAGGCGGCGACTCCCTGGGAACGGGGTCGGCCCGGCCGCGGACGCGCGGCTCGACCGTGATCTGGACGTCGCCGTCACCCGTCTGCGGGCCACGCCGTGGGTGGACGGCGAGCGCATCGGGCTCGTCGGGCACTCGCTGGGGGCCGCCGCGGTCATCCGGTACGGCGCGGCGCATCCGTCCGTCGGGGCGACCGTCGCGATCTCGCAGGGGGCGATGGCGGTGCCGGCGTCCGACCGGAACGTGCTGCTGATCGCCGGTGGCCTGGAGTTCCCCGCGTATCGGGACGGCGCCGTCCAGGCGCTGCACGATGTCTACCCGGAGGGGCGGACGGGGGCGACGTACGGCGATCCGCGGGGCGGGACGGCACGGCGCGCCGTCATCGTCGGCGGCGTCGAGCACGTCGGCGTGCTGTTCAGTCCGCGCACCCATCGCGAGACCGGCGCCTGGCTCGACGCGGCGTTCGGGCGGCGCTCGGCTCCGGTCCCGGACGTGCGCGCCGTCCAGCGGGCGGGGTCGGCGCTGCTGCTGCATCTGGCGGCCGTGCTGACCTTCGGGGCGATCGCCGCGGCGCTGCTCGGTCGCCCCGCGGACGACCGCGCGGCGCGCCGTCGCGTCTCGGTGCGTTTCGCGCTGGTCGCGGCGGCGTTCGCGGTCGGAGCGGCGGTGCCCGTGATGCGGGTCTTCCGGTTGCCGCTCGCGGTGGCCGGTCCGCTCGCCGGGTTCTTCGGCGTCGCCGGCGTGGTGGCGCTCGTCTGCGCGAGGGACGCCGGTGTCCTCGGCGGACGGCCCCGGGCGCGGACCGTGGCGGCGGCGGCCGTCCTCGTCGCCTTGACCGCGGTGTCGTTCGCCGTCCCGGCCCAGCTGGGGTGGGCGCACGCGGTGCCGGTGGGCGCGCGGGTGTGGGCGCTCGTCCCGATCACCGTGGGCACCGCCCTGTACTGCCTCGGCGTCGAGGCGCTGTGCGCCGGCCATGAGCGGCTGACCGCGATCGGCGTGCACGCCTGGGCGGCGTCGGCCGCGCTGGCCGCCCTCCTCGCGGCCGCACTCGTCGGGGCCGTCTCGTCCTTCGTGCTGCTGGTGTCGCCGCTGATCGCCGGTCTCCTGGTCTGGCAGGGCGCCCAGGCGGCGGCGCTGCGCGCCGTCCGCGCCCCGGCGTGGGTGACCGCGCTCGTCGGCGGCGTCCTGCTGGCCTGGCCGCTCGCGGTCACCATGCCGATCACCTGAACCGCCGCCCGCCCGCGATGCGCGCCGCCGGTCGGACCGGTGAGCGCTATCGGGTGCCCTCCCGGTACGCCTCCACCGCGTACCGGAGGCGGGCCCCGACGAGCAGAGCCTCGTCCTCCGGGCATCCGAGGAGCCGCGTGACCAGCTCGACGATCTGGTCGTCGGTGAGATCCGGCTCAAGCTCGGCGACGTGCCCGACGATCTCGACCAGCTCGGGCCGCTTGTAGGACGCGATCGACCGCCCACGCCGGACCTTCGCCTGCCCACCCGAGCCCCCACCCGCCCGCCGCTCCGGCGGACCCTCCGCTCGCGCCGGAGGCTCCGACTGCGGACGAGGCCGCCCTTGTTGCGGAGGTTGCTGGCGCGGGGATTCCGCCCGCGCCGAGGCTTCCTGCTGCGGACGAGGCTGCCCCTGCTGCGGGGGCTGCTGCTGTGAAGGTTCCGCCCGCGCCGGGGCCTCCGACTGCGGACGAGGCCGCCCTTGTTGCGGAGGTTGCTGGCGCGGGGATTCCGCCCGCGCCGAGGCTTCCTGCTGCGGACGAGGCTGCGCCTGCTGCGGGGGCTGCTGGCGCGGGGGCTCCGTTCGCGCCGGAGGCTCCGACTGCGGGCGAGGCTGCCCCTGCTGCGGGGGCTGCTGCTGTGAGGGTTCCGTCCGCGCCGGGGCCTCCGGTTGCGGGCGAGGCGGCGCCTGCTGCGGGGGCTGCTGGTGCGGGGGTTCTGTTCGCGCCGGGGCCTTCGGTTGTGGGCGAGGCTGCGGCTGTTGTGGGGGTTGTGCCTGCTGGGTTGGTTTGGGTCGCGGCGGGGGGTCCGGGAGCGGGCCGGGCTTGCCCCAGATCGCCGGGATGTCCGATCGGCCGGGGGGCGGAGCGTGCTCGGGCTCCGGGACGCGCGGGTTGGGGCCCGTGGCCTGGACACCCGACTCCTGGGCGGGCTCGTCCCGCCTCATGGCGTCCAGCCGCCGGGGCGGGAGGCTGCCGCCTCGCCCGCCCGGCCGGGGCGGCGCCTCGCCCTGCCCCTGCTGCTCCGTGCCCTGCGGCTCCCGCCGCGCCGCGTCCAGGCGCCGAGGCGGGACGCCCTGCCCGGACGGACCCGCGCCGGGACGCGCGGGCGGCCGGGCCCGCACGTCCTGCTGCGTCACATCCGGGCGCTCCCCGGGACCGGAGGCCGTGCCCTGCGGACGCGCAGGTGTCCGACCGCGCGCGTCCTGGCGCGGCTCTTTCGGCCGTTCCAACGGGCGCGGATCGCGGGGTCTCGTTTCGGCTCCCTCTCGCGCAGCCGCGGGCGGCCGGGGGCGGAGGTCCTGCTGCGTCACATCCGGCCGCTCCCCCGCGCGGGGATCGCGAGCACGCGGGTCGGCTTCCTTGTGCGCAGGCGGATCCGAGACGGGGCTCGGGGGCTGGATCGGTATGTCCCGCTGGGTCGCGTCCGGGCGCTCGGACAGCGGGCGCGCAGCGGGAGACGGCGGGGTTCGGGGAGTGGTGAGGGCGGTGAAGAGCGGGGTGGTGGGGGTGATCACTTCGTGCAGGTCGGACGGGAGGCGGGGGCTCGGCGGCGGGCCCTCCGGAGGCGGGAGGTCGGGGCCGGACGGGCCGACGAGGATGGTCCGGGGCGCGTGCCAGAGGACGAACAGGGCCTCGGCGCCGGCCTCGTGCTCGCCGTCCACGATGACGACGTCGAAGCCGTCGGGGGCGGGCGGGAGGACGTCCGGGACGCGCCACAGCGGCAGGATCCACGCGGGCACGATGTCGGGCCCGGAGCGGGCGAGGGCGGACGCGGCGGCACGGGCGGCGGTGAGGGCGGCGCGGGCCTTGCGCAGGGCGTCCTCGGCCTCGGCGAGGGCGTCGCGGAGGCGGTCCGCGGCGGCGGGGCCGGTGGAGGCGGCGCGGCGGCGGGCCCATGTCCAGGCGTCGTCCCAGCGGCGGGTGCGGACGTGCCAGACCTCGTCCCCGTCGGTGGCGACCATGAGGTTGGCGAGGTCGGGGTGGACGGCGCGGACGCGGGCGACCAGTTCCTCGCAGCGGATCTGCCGGGAGCGCTCGTGCCGGGCCTCGGCGAGGGCGCCGAGGGCGCGGCCGTAGGCGGCGGCGTCGCGGGCGTCGACGGCGGTGAGCGCGGCGCGCAGCTCGGGCGGGTCGTCGCCGTCGGCGGGGCCGATCGAGTCGCGCAGGGCGTCCAGGTCGGCGGTGGCGCGGCCGACGCCGAGCCCTTCGAGGGCGTTGCGCAGGGCCGCGGCGTAGTCGTGCCACTGGATCGGATGGACGAGCGGCACGCGGAAGCCGGAACGTTCGAGAAGCCGCCGCGTCGAGTCCAGGGCGGTCATCGCGTCGCGGACGCGGGCGAGCCGCGCGTGCGCGCGGACGAAGCGGGCGACGCGCTCGTCGGGCGGCAGGTCGGCCGGGAAGGAGATGCCCGCGGCCTCCCACACGTACTGCAGCTCTCGGCAGGTGATCCGCACCATGAGGTCGGTGTGGACGATGTCGAGCAGCTCCGGCGTGGTCGGCGCCGCCCCGTCCACCTTCACCGTGGCGAGGAGGGGCTCGGCCTGGCGCTGGGCCCCGGACCGCAGGGGGCCGCGCTTGAGCGCGCCGCCGTCGGCCAGGTACGCGCGCAGGTCCTGGGCGGCGGCGGCGAGGCCGCGCAGGTCGGCGTCGGAAGGCAGCTCGACGCGGTGGCCGCGCAGCTCGCCGAGGGCGTGCTCGGCCCACTGCGCGCGGGACGTCATCTCCACGACGCGGGCCCAGATGAGGGGGCGCCGCTCGGCGAGGGCGTCGCCGAGGGCGCGGACGGCGAGGTCGGAGGGGTTCCAGCCGCCCGGATGGCCCTCCAGGCCGAGGTCGCGGAGCGCGGCGCCGACGACGGAGGCGTCCCCGTCGAGGCGGGCGAGGAGGGTGACGTCGCCGTCGCGCAGGAGTTGCGACAGCTCGGTCCGGGACCGCTCGGCGCGCTCGGCGGCGGCGGTCTCCGCCTCGATCAGCGTGCGGACGTAGGCGGCGCTCGGCAGCGCGCCCGGGTCGACGTCGCGCTGCTCGGTGCGGGCCTTGCGTTCGGCGGTCTCCTCCGCGAGGAGGACGACCAGCTCGGCGGCCTCGGACCGGGAGATCGGCGGGCCCGGCGGCAGGTCGGGCCGGACCGGCATCCACGACAGCTCGGGCTCCTCGCCGCGCAGGTCGGGCGGGGGCTCCGCCGGCTCGCCGCCGCGCAGGCGCTCGGTGATCTCGGCGACCCGCAGGGCGGCGGCCTCCTCCCGCTCGGCGAGGGCGTCGACGCCGGGGTCGCCCGAGGCGCGGATCGCGTCCGCCACGCGGGCAGCCATGGACGCGTCGGTGGCGGTGAGGGCGGCGAGGCCGGGCGGGAGCGCACTGCGCAGCGCGGCGGACGCGGCCGGGCCGGACGTGGCGACGAGCACCCGGCGGCCCCGCGCCAGCAGCCCGGCCAGCAGGTCCGGGACGGTCTCCGGCGCCCGCTCCGGTATGTGCATGACCTGCGGTTTCAGCTCGGACGAGACGAACCGCGCGACCCCCTCGGGGACGCCGCGCGGCAGCAGGCTCAGCAGCTTGGCGTGGTGGTCGCCGACGGCCTCGCGGCCCGCCGGGCGGACGACGAGGGCGGGCGCGAGGCGCAGGCGGGGGACGGGCGAGGCGGCGTCGGCGTCGGGCGTCCAGTCCTCGCGGTAGTCGGCGGGGCTCGTCAGCGCGACCTGGCACCACTTGCGCAGGACGTCCCCGACGGAGGCGTTGAGCCCGAAGCCCTGCCCGGTCTGCACGGCGTCGGCGATCCAGTCCGCGGGCCGGAAGCCGGGGTGCCCGGACAGCAGTTCCCGGTCGCGCAGGGTCGTGTGCCCGGCGAGGACGACGTCGACGCGCTCGGTGCGCTCGTCCAGGACGATCCGGACGGGCGTGCTCAGCAGATGGTCGTGGACGGCGGGCCGCCACGACAGCAGGCCCGTCGCGAGGACGGCCTCCTCGCCGGACAGGTCGCGCAGGATGCGGTACCAGTTGCGGAGGGCGAGCCAGCCGTCGAACTCCTCCAGCACGACCGGCGGCGTCAGCGGGATGACCGGGACGCTGAACAGCACCTCGCCGGGCCCGGCGTCGGCCTCCACGTAGACGTCGCCGGGCAGTCCGGCCAGCCAGTGGACGTGGTCGTGGTCGGCGAGGTCGCGCGAGGGGCGCCGCCGGGCCCGCGCCAGGTCGCGCAGGTACCCGAGCAGTCGCGCCGCGTGGTCTGCCTCCCGCGCGGCGGCTTCGTCCAGGGCCCGGCCCGGACGGCCGGGACCCGGAGCCTCGTCAGGCACCGCGGCTCCTCCCCACGGGAATGGTGGTGCCCCGATCTAACACCCCCGGGCGGCCCCGGTCGAGCGCAATCGTTGATCTTGAGTTAGCGGGCGCCGGCCATGTGGCGGTCCTCGTTCGGCATCATGACCCAGAGGACCAGGTAGACGACGAACTGCGGCCCGGGCAGCAGGCACGAGAGCAGGAACAGGATCCGGACGGTCCAGGGGGTCATGCCGAACCGGCGTGCGAGACCGGCGCAGACACCCGCGATGACGCGGTCGTGACGCGAACGATAGAGGCCGTTCATGGGTTCTTGTCTCCCCGATTCGTCGAGCGATGAACACGGCCGCGTTTCGTGCGGCCATGTCTTTCACGCTACGAACCGGACGGGCGGCCTCACATCGCTCTCGCGGCCTGTTCCCCGCTGCTACCTCAGGAGTACGGGACGTCCCCTAGGGGGCGGCCGGCCCCAGAGCGCGGCCGGCGTTGTGCTCGGCGACGAGGCTCGGCAGGCCGGCCAGGTCGTCGAGCACGAACAGGCACTCGCCGAGCGCTTCGTCGTCCCGCTGGATGTTCCCCCACGGGCCACGGCGCAGGAACGCCGCCCGCATCCCGAACTCGAGGGCGGGCCGGACGTCGTTGTCGACACGGTCCCCCACGTACAGGACGCGGTCGGGCAGAACATCGGCGAGCTGGGCGCAGCGCTCGAAGAACTCGTGGGACGGCTTGCTGACGCCCCACACGTCCGAGATGCCGACGACGTCCGCGTCCAGGGCCAGCTCCGCCATCTGCTCGGCCGCCTGGACCGGCTGGTTGCCCGCGATCCCGACGAACAGGCCCTGGTCGCGCAGGCCCGACAGGCAGGCCCGCGCGTCCGGGTACAGGTCGTCCGGCCCGAACCCGTTCGGGACGCCCGCCTCCTCGCGGCGCCGCTGCTCCTCCTCCAGGTCGAACCCCGGCCGGAAGTACTCGAACAGGTCCCCGTGGTCGCCGCCGGTCGCGAGCAGCGCGCCGAGCTTGGTGAGGAAGGTGTGCCGGGGGACGCCGAGCCAGTCGGCCCAGCGCCCGTAGATCTCGCCCTCGTTGATGAGGGTCTCGCCGATGTCGAAGAACACGGCCTGGACGGAGCGGGGCTCGGCGAGGCCCGCTCCGTGCTCGGCGGAGCCGGCGCGCTCGCCGGCCGGCGGCTCGGCGGCCGCGGGGATGCGGGGGGAGGCGTTCATGTGGCGGCCAGGTCCACGGACGTGCCGGGGGCGAGGCGCACGAACTCCTTGCCGAGTTCGTCGCCGGCACTGGTGAGGACGCGTTCCATCACCTGGAGGCCGATGTCGTTGAGCAGCCCGTCGTGGACGGCGAAGGCGCGCCCCGGGCGGACCGCCCGCGTGTACTCGTACAGGTCGAGCGCGCGCATCCAGGGCGCGTTGCCGGGCAGGCACAGCGTCGGGACGGGCTCGGACGGGACGGTCAGCGCGTCCCCCGGATGGAAGACCTCGCCGTCGACCAGGAATCCGACGTTCGGGACGGGCGGCAGGTCCGGGTGCATGAGCTCGTGGTCCTCGCCGTAGACGTGGACGTCGAAGCCGGCGATCGTGACGGCGTCGCCGTGGCCGACCTGGTGGACGCGTCCGCCGAGGTCGGCGAGGTTCTCCGCCACGGCGCGGGACGTCCACGCCTCCAGGGCGGGGCGCTCGGCCATCGCGGCCCGCAGCGCGTCGGCGTCGAAGTGGTCGAAGTGCTCATGGGTGATCAGTACGGCGTCGGCGGCGGCCAGCGCGTCCGCGGCCGCGCTGAACGAGCCGGGGTCGATGACGATCGTGCGGTCGTCCTCGGTGAGCTGCACGCACGCGTGTCCGAGCTTGGTGAGGCGCATCCGGCGATTTTTTCACGCGGTCGTCCCCGCCCATTGACCACCCCCCGGCCCGTTGATAGAACACGTTCTAATTCGGGCGCGAACCCCGGCCAGTAGGCACGGCAAGGAGGCGGTGCGATGCCCGTTCCCGACCAGCGCGATCCCGAGACCACCAGGCGGACCCTCGCGCGGTGGCTGGACGGCCGTCTGCCCGGCGCCCGCATCCCGCACGTGGAGACGCCCCAGACCAGCGGTTTCTCCAACGAGACCCTGCTGTTCGAGGCCGAGTGGAACGGCGGCGACGGCGCGCCGAGACGCGAGCCGCTCGTCGCGCGGGTCGCCCCCGAGAAGTACCAGATCTTCCCCGAGCCCCGGTTCGAGGAGCAGTACCGGCTGATGCGGATCCTGGACGAGCGCACCTCCATCCCGGTGCCGCCGATCCGCTGGTACGAGCCGTCCCGCGACGTGCTCGGCGCCCCGTTCTTCGTGATGGGCCGCGTCGACGGCCGCGTCCCGACCGACATGCCGCCGTACCACATGGACGGCTGGGTGACCGGGGTGCCGCCCGGCGAGCGGGCCCGGATGTGGTGGTCCACCCTGGAGATCATGGCGCGGCTGCACCGGCTGGACGTCCTCGAACTGGACCTCGGCTTCCTCGACCAGCCGGCCTGGGGGGCGCCCGGCCTCGACCAGCGGCTCAACTACTACGAGCACTACCTGAGCTGGGCCTACCAGGGGCCGCAGGAGACGGCGCTCAGGGCCCTGGAGTGGCTGAAGGCGAACCGCCCCGACGAGCCGGACGCCCCCGTCGCGCTGTGGGGCGACGCCCGCATCGGCAACGTGATCTTCCAGGACGGCGCGCCCGCTGCGGTGCTGGACTGGGAGGGCGCCGTGCTCGGCGCCCCCGAAGAGGACCTCGCCTGGTTCATGTTCCTGGACCGGCACCACTCCGAAGGCGTCGGCGCGGCCCGGCTGGAGGGCTTCCCCTCCTACGCCGAGACCGTCGCCCGCTACGAGGAGCTGCTCGGGCGCCCGATGCGCCACATGCCGTACTACGAGATCCTGTCCGGCTTCAAGTTCTCGGTGATCATGGCGCGGATCGGGCAGGCGATGATCGACTTCGGCTGGATCGAGGAGACGGCCGACTTCCCCCACGACAACAACTGCACGCAGCTGCTCGCCCGCATCCTGGGAGGGGACCGGTGACGCTCTCACCGCTCGACGACTACCCGATCCACCAGGCGCCGGAGGTGATGCGGCACGTCACCACCTCCGACCGCAACTTCTACGACCGGTACTACTTCAACGTCCACCCGTGCTCGGACGAGCTCATGATGATCATCGGGATCGGGCAGTACCCGAACCTCGGCGTCATGGACGCGTTCGCGGTCGTGCGGCGCGGGCCGGTGCACAAGGTCGTCCGGGCGTCCCGCGAGCTGGGGAACGACCGGATGGACACCACGGTCGGGCCGTTCCGCGTCGAGGTGATCGAGGGGCTGAAGCGGCTCCGGGTCGTCCTGGACGAGACGGAGCACGGCCTGTCGTTCGACCTCACGTGGGAGGGGTCCGTCCCGGCCACGCTGGAGCAGCCGCACTACCTGCGCTGGCAGGAGCGCGTCATCTTCGACTCCCGCCGCCTCGCGCAGACCGGCCGCTGGACGGGGACCATCACGGTCGACGGCGAGACCATCGAGG
Organism: Actinomadura sp. NPDC023710; assembly: GCF_040639875.1. Taxonomy (NCBI): domain Bacteria; kingdom Bacillati; phylum Actinomycetota; class Actinomycetes; order Streptosporangiales; family Thermomonosporaceae; genus Actinomadura; species Actinomadura sp. NPDC023710. The sequence goes on along the minus strand of NZ_JBFAGB010000007.1, from coordinate 199,189 downwards.
TCACGCCCGACCACTGGTGGGGCTCGCGGGACCGCTCCTGGGGCATCCGGCCCGTGGGCGAGTCGGAGCCGCCCGGCATCCAGGCGAAGAACGCGGGGACGTTCTACTGGCTCTACGCGCCGATGCAGTTCGAGGACCACGCCGTCCTCTGCATCGTGCAGGAGGACGAGAAGGGCCGCCGCCTCCTGGAGGAGGCCACCCGCGTCTGGCCGGACCGCGAGGCCGAGTACCTGGGACGTCCCGAATACCGTCCGGAGTACGCGGAGGGCACCCGCGACGTGGTCACGGCGACGCTCCGGTTCGCGCCGCCCGGCGGGGAGCCGTTCGAGATGAGGGCGACGCCGATCCTGCCCGTCCACCTCATGGTCGGCACCGGCTACGGGCTGGAGCCCGACTGGAAGCACGGCATGTACCAGGGGCCCGACCTGAAAGTGGAGGGCGTCGCCTACGACACCCGCAAGCCGGACGACGCGGCCCGCATGTGGGGCATGGTCGACGCGGTCGGCCGGTACGAGTACCTGGACGGCGCGCAGCCCACCGGCGCCGCCACCGGCTACGGCCTCTTCGAGTACTGGGCCCTCGGCCCGCATCCGTCGTTCCCGGGCTGACCGGTGCCTGACGGCCGCCGGGACGTGGGCGTCCGCCCCGCGATGTCGCGTCCCGGGCGGGCGGCGGGTGGAGCGACCTATCTGCAACACTGGCGCTCGTGACGACCCCGCCTTCGCCCGACCCCCTGGACGCGGGACGGTCGATCCGGCGAAAACCGGACCGGCAGGCGCGCGACCGCTCCCCCACCTGGCGCGACCAGCCGCGCGGCCTGGCCTGCGCGGTGATCGCGGCGTTCGCGGTCCTCACCGCGGCGGCGTTCGTGTTCGCCGTGGTCGCCGTGGTCGCGGCGATGCGCTGACACGTCGGAGAACACGAGACCGGGGCGGCCCGGTGGGCGCGCCCCGGTCCCGTCCTCCTACGTCAAGTGGGAGTTCCCTCCGACCCCTCCGCGATGGTGAAGGCCACGTCGCCCTGCGGGTCGACCTGGGCGTCGAGGGTCTTGTCGTCGAGCATCTCGGCGACCGTGGGTTCCAGGTACACCTTGGCGCCCTCTTCCTCCACGACCTGGTCGCCGGCCTCGGGGGCCGGGGCCACCGAGAGCCGCAGCGCGTCCGAGCCGTCGAGCCCGGACTCGATGCGGATGCCGGTCTCGGGCGGAAGCTCCGGGTTGGCGGTCACCGTACGGATGACCTGGACGGCACCGCTGGTCAGCGTGAGCACGATCAGCTCCTCACGTCTCTTCGTTCGCTGTAGGGATTTGCCCCACCCTCCCCGCTCCTCCCGGCCGTAAACATCGGGACGTGATCGGACGGTCTCAGTCCGCACTCGGGGCGAGCGCCCGCACCGCCTCCGCCGTGGTGAGGCCCCCACCTGGAACGATCGCGAGCACGGGCGTGGTGAGACCGTGGTCGACGTACTCGCGGACGCGGGCGCGGCACCGCTCCGGGGAGCCGTGCACGATCAGGTCGTCCACCACCTCGTCCGGGATGACCTCCAGCGCCTTCTTCCGGTCGCCGGCCGCCCACGCCTCGTTCATCGCGCGCAGCGCCTCGCCGCGTCCGAGCCACTCGTGGAACGCCCGGTAGACGGGGACCGTCATGTACGCGGCGATCATCCAGCGGCCGATCGCGCGGGCCTCCGCGGCGTCGTCGGTGGGGCAGACGAACAGCCGCGCGATCAGCTCCGGCTCGTCGCCGAGCGCGCCGCGGACCGTCCGGACGTCCTTCGGCGCGAGCCAGTTGGTGATCGCGCCGTCGGCCTCGCGGGCGGCGAGCCGCAGCATGCCGGGGCGCAGCGCCGCGAGGACGATCGGCGGCGGCGTCGCCGGTGCGCTGTCCAGCTTGAAGCCCCTCACGGCGAAGGTCTCGTACTCCTCCTTCACCTTCTCCCCCGCGAGCGCCTTGCGGAGGAAGCGCAGCGTGTCGCGGGTGCGCTTGTAGGGCTCGTCGAACGGGATGCCGTTCCAGCGCTGCACGATCGTGTCGGACGAGGTGCCGATGCCCAGGACGAACCGTCCCGGCGCGAGGTCGGCGAGGGTGGCGGCCTGCTGGGCCAGCAGGGCGGGCCCGCGCGTGTAGACCGGGACGATCGCCGGACCGAGGCGCAGCCCGGGGTCCCACTGCGAGGCGAGCGCCAAGGGGGTGAAGGCGTCGGCGCCGTTGGTCTCGGCCGACCAGGCGTCGGTGTAGCCGAGCCCGGACAACCCGGAAACGATCTCGCGGTGCTCGGCCAGCGGGAGGCCGGTCAGCGGAATGGTCAGTCCCCAGCGTGACATGCGCTTCTCCCTGTTTCTGGGCGGTGTTCCCGGTCGGTCAGGCGATCGAGGGCCGGATGGTGGCGCCGCCGTCCACGACGAGCGTCTGCCCGGTCATCCAGGACGAGGCGTCGCCCGCGAGGAACACCGCGGCGTTGGCGATGTCCTCGGGCTCGCCGAGGCGGCCGAGCGGCATGTACTTGCTGATCTCGGCCTCGTTGTTCTCCCACAGGGCGCGGGCGAGGTGCGTCTTGACCAGGCCGGGCGCGATGCAGTTCACGCGCACCTTCGGGGCCAGCTCCATCGCGAACTGCCGGCTGAGGTGGATCACGGCGGCCTTGGTGGCGTTGTAGTAGCCGATGCCGTGCTCGGTGACCATGCCGCCGACCGAGGCGATGTTGATGATCGCGCCGCCGCGCTCGGCGAGCGAGGCGCGCAGCGCGAGCTGCGTCCACTGCACGATCGCGAACTGGTTGACCTGGACGGTCTTGGCCGCGGCGGCGGGCTCGATGTCGGCCATCGGGCCGAAGTAGGGGTTCGTTCCGGCGTTGTTGACGAGGATGTCGAGGCCGCCGAACTCGGCGACGGCCGCGTCCATGCACGCGGCGGCCTGCTCTGCGTCGCCGACGTGCGCCGCCTTGGCCAGGACGCCCGCACCCGGGTGCGCCGCGCCGATCTCCTTGGCGACCTCGTCCAGCGCCTCCTGCTTGCGGGAGGAGAGGACGATGTTCGCCCCCTCGGCGGCGAGCGCGGTGGCGATCGCCTTCCCGATCCCCCGGGACGCCCCGGTGACCAGCGCCGTCTTGCCCTCTAGACCAGTCCGCATCCGCACGCTCCCTACCTGTCCGCACCCTGAGGGCCTGCCTGTTCGCACCCTGCGGGCGGCATCACCAGAATCCGACTCGGTGGTTCACTGTACCGAAGTGACTGACGAGTCAGTTAGGTGGGTTCGCACGGGTCCGCGACCGGGCCGTCCCGCTCACCGGACACGTCCCGTTCCGAGCGCTTGCTCGGTTGTTACGCTGCGCCCGGTCGGAGACGAGGAGGACCGCGTGACCACCACCAAGGAACGCCGTCCGGCGATCGAGGGCTGGTTCACCACCGGGGACGGCGACGTCCGCCTGCTGGGTACCCGCTGCGGCGCCTGCGGAACGCCGTACTTCCCGCGCAACGAGCTGGCCTGCCGCAACCCGGGCTGCGCCGGCCCGAAGGACGGTTCCGAGCTGGAGCCGTACGCGCTGTCGGGACGCGGGCGCATCTGGTCGTACGCCGACTCCCGGTACAAGCCGCCGCCCCCGTACGTCTCCCCCGACCCGTTCGTCCCGTACACCGTCGCGGCCGTCGAACTCGAAGCCGAGCGCATGGTCGTCCTGGGCCAGGTCGCCCCCGGCCACACCGTCGACGACCTCGCGGTCGGCATGGAGGTCGAGCTGACCGAGGGCGTCCTCTACGAGGACGACGAAGCCGAGTACACCGTCTGGATGTGGAGGCCCGTCAGATGACGCGCGACATCGCCGTGCTCGGCGCGGGCATGCATCCGTGGGGCAAATGGGGCCGCAACTTCGTCGAGTACGGGCTCGCGGCGGCGCGGGCCGCGCTCGCCGACGCCGGGCTCGCGTGGACGGACGTCCAGTACGTGGCGGGCGCCGACACCATCCGCAACGGCTACCCGGGGTTCATCGCGGGCGCGACGTTCGCGCAGGCGCTCGGCTGGTCGGGTGCGCGCGTGTCCAGTTGCTACGCCGCGTGCGCGTCCGGGGCGCAGGCCATCAACAACGCGCGCGCGCAGATCCTCGCGGGTCTCTGCGACGTCGCACTGGTCGTGGGCGCCGACGCCGCGCCGAAGGGCTTCTTCAAGCCCGTCGGCGGGGACCGCCCTGACGACCCCGACTGGCTCCGCTTCCGCCTCCTGGGCGCGACCAACCCCATCTACTTCGCCCTGTACGCGCGGCGGCGGATGGCCGTGTACGGCGCGACGCTGGACGATTTCGCCGCCGTCAAGGTGAAGAACGCCCGGCACGGGCTGTCGAACCCGAACGCCCGGTACCGCAAGGAGGTGACCGTGGAGGACGTACGCGAGTCCGCCGTGGTCGCCGACCCGCTGCGGCTGCTGGACATCTGCGCCACCAGCGACGGGGGCGCGGCGCTCGTCCTGACGTCCATGGAGTTCGCGCGCAGGCACGGGATCGCCGACCCGGTGCGCATCCCGGCGCTGTCGACGGCGACCCCCACGTTCCCGAAGACCGTCCTGGACCTGCCCGACTTCGCGACGGACTCGGCGATGACCGTCCCGGAGCCCGACCGGCCGTTCCGGTCCGCGATCGCGCACGCCGCCTACGAGGAGGCGGGCCTCGGCCCCGAGGACCTCTCGCTCGCCGAGGTCTACGACCTGTCCACGGCCCTCGAACTCGACTGGTACGAGGACATCGGCCTGTGCGAGAGGGGCGGCGCCGAGGAACTGCTCCGGTCGGGCGCCACGACGCTCGGCGGCCGCGTCCCGGTCAACCCGAGCGGCGGGCTCGCCTCCTTCGGCGAGGCCATCCCGGCGCAGGCGATCGCGCAGGTCTGCGAGCTGACCTGGCAGCTGCGCGGCCGGGCCGACGGCCGCCAGGTCGAGAACGCGCGGGCCGGCATCGCCGTGAACCAGGGCCTCTTCGGCCACGGCTCCGCCGTCATCACCGTCCGCTGACCGAAGCGGCTAGGCGACGGTGAAGCCGTCGCAGGTCAGGTAGTAGGCGTCGCCGTTCGGGTGGACGTGCAACCAGATGATCGTCCAGTCGCCCTTCATCAGCGGATAGGTGCCGTTCCCGGCGCCCTCCCACTCGAACTCCGACGGGTAGCGGATGTTCAGCCATGCGGCGTTGCCGGGGTACAGGTGCGGCTTGCTCTGCACCACGCCGGTGACGCCGTTCCCCTGCTGCTCCGCCGGCGGGCGGACCTGGACGGCCACGTAGTACTTGGGCGGCTCCGAGTACTTGAAGCGCAGGCCGAACTCGACGGTCTTCTTGGTGTACGGCTCGCGAGGCGCCGACGTCTGGGTGTCCCTGGTGAGGTCGAAGTCCTCCGGACGGGCGGCCGGCTGGCACGTCGAGCTCGCCTTGCTCCAGCGGAGTTCCGCGATGTCACCGGGCTGCTTGACCAGGATCCGGTCCGGCGGGGCGCCGTCTGCGCCCTGGGCCGCGCCCGGGGTCCTGCCGCCTGGAGTCGAGCCCGCGGGGTCACCGGTCGCGGTCCCGCCGTGCGTTCCCTGCCCTGCCTGCGGCTTGTTCGGGTTCTTGTCGCCGCCGTCCCCGTCGAGGGCGAACCGCGCGAGGAGGGCGCCCACCAGGACGACGGCGGCCACCCCGGCGCCCGCCGCGATGACGGCGGCGCGCGACCGTCCGCGCGAGACGCCCGGGACCGTCCTCGTGCGGTCGGCCGGGACGAGACCCGACGCGACCGCGTCCGTGACGCTGGCGGGCATCGGCCTCGGGACGCCCACGATCCGCCGGTAGGCGGGATCGGCGGCGAGGGGACCCGGCGCGGGCGCCTGCCGCAGCAGACGCTCCAGCGCGATCCTGGCCCCGGGCTCCTTCTCGGCGCACTGCCGGACCAGGCCGGCGACGCGCGGGTCGACGCCCTCCAGGTCGATCTCACCGCTGAGCGTGCGGTGGATGATCGCCTCGATGCGGCCGCCGCCGAACGGGGGACGTCCCGTGGCGGCGTAGGCGACCGTCCCGGCGAGCGAGAACACGTCCGACGCGGGGAGGGGCTGCTGCTCGCGGACGACCTCGGGGGCGACGAAGCCGGGGGTGCCGTTCCACGCGCCGGTCTGGGTGATCTGCGTCTGCCCCTCGCCGCGCGCGATGCCGAAGTCGATCAGCCGCGGCCCGTCCGGGGCGAGGATCACGTTGCCCGGCTTGAGGTCGCGATGCTGGACGCCGTGCCGGTGGATCTCCAGCAGCCCCTGGGCCAGCTCGGCGAGCAGCCGCAGGCACGTCTCGGGGGGCAGCGGCCCGTGCGCGGCCACCGCCTGCCGGAGCGTCGGCCCGGGGACGTACTCCGTCGCCAGCCAGTACGGCGGCGCGTCCAGGCCGGCGCCGACCATCGCGGCGGCGAACCTGCTGCGCACCCGCTCGACGGTCGCGACCTCGCGGCGGAACCGGGCGAGCGCCGTCGGCCCCTCGAAGTCCTCCCGGATCACCTTGAGCGCGACATGCCGCCCGCTACCGGTCAACCCCAGGTAGACCTGCCCCATGCCCCCCGCGCCCAGACGGCCCAGCAGCGGATAGCCGCCGATCTCGGCAGGATCCTCCGCACGGAGTGCTTCCACTTGTCACCGACCCCTCGTCAACACGCACCGCTGCCAAATGATGCCATTCCGAGAGGAGCCGCGCGGACGGGTCGTCAGTCGGCTTTGCGGGCCACGTGGAGCGCCCAGGCTATGAGCGGGGCCTGGAACGGGAGACGGCCGTAGGCGGCCGCGCGCAGGGGCAGCGGGCGGTGGCGCCAGTCGCGGGCCATCTTGACGTTGGCGGGGAAGACCGCCGCCATCAGGCCCGCCGTGGCGAGCGCGCCCGCCTTGCGGGTGCGGGGGTGGGCGACGGCCGCGGCGCAGGCCAGCTCGGCGACGCCGCTGAGGTAGGTCCAGGTCCGCGGGCCCCCGGGGAGCCGCTCGGGGACGAGCGCGTCGAACGGCTTCGGAGCGATCATGTGGAGGGTGCCCATCCCGGCCATGAGCGCGGCCAGCCTGCGGTGCGCGTGTGACGACTCGGTCATCCCCGGAGTCTGTCAGATCAGACGGCCCGTCCAATAGCGATCACGCCGCCTCCCTGGTCGGACGTGCCGCGTGTGACCCAAATCACGGCTCTGTTCTGTGTGACCCGAGTCGTGGGGGTCACGTGTCTGATGTCACCGCTTCGGGCGGATTCGCGCGGTTCATTACGGAGCTAGGTTTGTACTGACCGGTCAGTACAAATTCTTCGGAAGGCCGCGATGACGTCCGAGCACCAGACTCCAGGGACGGCCGCCATGGCCGGGGGGACCGCGGCGCCCGTCCCTGGACCCCGCCCGATCGGCTCGGGGGCTGGCGGGGGCCGCCCCGGAGCCGGCCCCGCGCCCGCACGCGGAATGCCCGTGCGGGCGCGGGGCCTCGGGGCGAAGGGCGCGCGCGGCTGGGTCTTCCGAAACGTCGAACTGGACGTCCCGGCCGGCGCGCTGGTCGCCGTCGGCGGCATCGCGGGAACCGGGCGCACAGCGCTGCTGCTCACGCTCGCCGGGCGCATGCGGCCCGCCGAGGGCACGGTCGCGGTGGGCGGGGTCACCGGTCTCAGGCGGATCCAGCGGGTCGCGGCCCTCGGGATCGTGCCGGGGGTGACCGAACTCGACCCGGCGCTGACCGTCCGGGAGCACGTCGACGAGGCGCTCGCCCTGCGCGAAGGCGTCTTCGGCCGGTTCCGCGGGCGCGAGGCCCGCAGGCGCCGGACCCTCGAACGGGTCGGCCTGGACGTCCGCCCCGGAACGCTCGCCCAGGCACTCGCGCCCGACGAGGCGCGGCTCCTGGGCGCCGCCCTGGCGCTCGCCGGAGATCCCGGGCTGCTCCTGCTCGACGACGTCGACGAGGGGCTGCCCGCCGACCGGCAGCGCGACCTGTGGCGGCGGCTGGCCGGGATCGCCGCCACCGGCGTCACCGTGATCGCGTCCTGCCACGACGCCGCGCCCGCCGAGGGCCACGCCACCCACGCACTCTCGCTCTGACCGAGGAGATCCCCCCGATGAGACTTCCCGCGTTGACCTCGGGCGGCCTTGAGCTGCGCCGCTTCCAGCGCAACCGGCTGACCCGCGTCGCGATGGCCGGGCTCGTGCTGCTTCCGCTGCTGTACGCCGGCCTCTACCTCTGGTCGTTCTGGGACCCGTACGCGCGGCTCCAGCACGTTCCGGTCGCGCTGGTCGTCCAGGACGAGCCCGCCAAGGCCGGCGGCAAGACCGTCCACGCGGGGGCCGACCTGGCGGAGGAGTTGAAGAAGCGCAAGGTCTTCGACTGGCGCACCGTCTCGGCGGCGAACGCCGAGGAGGGCGTCCGATCGGGGAGGTACTACATGTCGCTGACGATCCCCGCGGACTTCAGCGCGAGGATCGCGTCGCCGTCCGGGGACGGGACGCCCGCACCGGCGGGGTTGCGGCTCCAGATGAACGACGCGAACAACTACGTGGTCGGGACGCTCGCCCAGGCCGCGTTCAAGGAGATCAGCGCCGCCGCCGGGAGCGAGGCCGTGCGCGGCTACCTCGACCAGATCTTCCTCTCCTTCGGCAAGCTGCACGGCGAACTCGGCAAGGCGGCCCAGGGCGCGGACAAGCTCGCGGAAGGTTCCGGCCAGGCGCACGACGGCGCGGGCAGGCTCGCCGAAGGCGCGGGCAAGGCCGAGGCAGGCGCGGGCAAGCTGAAGGGCGGCATCGAAGAGGCCCGCTCCGGCAGCGGCAAGCTGACCTCCGGCCTGGAGGAACTCCGCACCGGAACGGGCCGGGTCGCCGCCGGGATGCAGCGGCTGACCACGACCGTCGACCGCGCGGGCGACACCCTCGTCCCGCTGCTGGGGGAGAACGCCCCCGAGATCCGCCAGGCCGCGCTCGCCGTCGCCCGAGGGGCCGACGCCCTCGCCGACGGCGCCGGACGGCTCCCCGCCCAGACCGGCGCCGCCGTCCAACGGGCGGAGAAGGCGCAGGCCGAACTGGGCACCTACCTCGCCGCGCACCCGGAAGTGCCGCCGGACGTGCGCAACGACCTCACCCGGGCGGCCGCGCAGGTCGTCACCGTCGCGAAGCAGGTGGACGGCTACGTCAGCGGCCACACCGGCGACCTGCGCAAGGTCGCCGCCGACGCCCGGACGGTCGAGCGGGCCGCCCGCAAGATCGCCGAGGACGCGCCCTCCCTGGCCGCCAAGGTCGAGCAGGCGCGCCGCGACGTGGACCGCCTCAACGCCGGAACCCAGCGGGTCAACGCGGGCGCCGGCCGCCTGCTCTCCGGATCGTCCGAGCTCACCTCCGGCCTCGGCGTCCTCTCGGGCGGCGCGGGCGAACTACGGGGCGGCCTGGGGCGGCTGTCCGGCGGCGCGGTGACGCTGGAGACGGCCCTCGCGCAGCTCTCCACCGGCAACGAGCAACTGGCGAACGGCCTGGACGAAGGCGTCTCCCAGATCCCGGACTACGGCAAGAAGGAACGCGCCGCACGCGACGACATGATGAGCAACCCGGTGCGGCTGGCCAGCGCCACCGAGAACGCCGTACCGAACTACGGGACCGGGTTCGCGCCGTTCTTCGTCCCCCTCTCCCTGTGGGTCGGCGGCATGATCATCTACATGCTGCTGCGCCCGCTGAACCCCCGCGCGCTCGCGGGCACCGCGCCCGGACGCCGCGTCGCGCTCGCCGGCTGGCTGCCCGCCGCGGCGATCGGCGCGGCGCAGGCCTGCGTCGTCCTCGCCGTCCTGCACTTCGCGCTCGGCCTGCGCGCCGAGCACTGGCCGGGCCTCGTCGCGTTCCTCGCGCTCGCGTCCGCCGCGTTCCTCGCGGTGATCCAGTGGGTGAACGCCCGCTTCGGGCCGATCGGCCGGATCATCGCGCTGGCGCTCCTGATGCTCCAGCTCACCTCGGCCGCCGGCACGTACCCGATCGAGACGAGCCCGGCGTTCTTCCAGGCCGTCCGCCCCTATCTCCCGATGCCGTGGGTCGTGGACGCCGTCCGGCACCTGATCAGCGGCGGCGACCTGACCTCCGTATGGCAGGGTTGTGCGGTGCTGGCCGCATTCCTGGCCGGCGGGCTCGCGCTCACCGCCCTGGCCGTCCGGCACAACCGGGTCTGGACGATGAAGCGCCTGCACCCGGCACTGAGGCTCTGATCGGAGGCAGGGGGACGTGGCCCGCATCGCGACCCGGGAGAAGCTCTTCACCGCGGCGATCGAGCTGATCGCCGAGAGCGGGCTCGCCGCGACGACCGTCGACCAGATCGCCGAGCGCGCCGGCGTCGCCAAGGGCACCGTCTACTACAACTTCGACAGCAAGGCCGCGCTGTTCGCGGCGCTGCTGGAGTACGGCGTCGACCGCCTCGCCACCGCGCTGCGCGAGGCCGCGTCCGGCCGTCCCCCGCTGGAGGCGCTGGAGGCCGTCGTCACCGCCGAGCTGGTGTTCATCGGTGAGCACGAGTCCTTCGCCCGGCTCCTGATCGCCGAGACGTGGCGGGCCGGCGGCGACTGGCAGCACGCCGCCCGCCTGATCCGCGAGCGGGCCATCGGCGTCGTGGCCGACGTCCTGCGCGAAGCCGTCACCACGGGCGACCTCCGCTCCGACCTGGACACCGGCACGGCCGCCTCCGCCGTCTTCGGCATGGTCCTCACCGTCGCCCTGGACTGGCGCGCCCTCCAGCCCGGCCGCTCCCTGGACGACGTCCGAGCGACCCTGCTGGCCCTCCTCCGAGGCCGCCTCGCCACCTGACCCTCACTGGACGAACTGCTGGCCGCCGTCGATGTCGTAGGTGGCGCCGGTGAGCGCCGTGTTGGCCATGATGTGGACGGCCAGCGCGGCGACGTCGGCCGGACCCACGACCCGGCCGATCGGGAGCGTCGACCGCAGCTCGTTCCTGCGCTCGTCGAGCCGGTCCCCGAGAAGCGAAGCCGACAGCGGCGTGTCGACGAAGCCCGCGGCGATGAGGTTGACCCGGACGGGCGCGAGTTCGAGCGCGAGGGTCGCGGTGAACGGGGGCAGCGCCGCGGTGGCGGCGGAGATGAGCCCGAGTCCGCGGTGGATGCGGCGACCGCCGGTGCCGCCCATGAGCAGGAGCGTGCCCCCGGGGCGCATCCTGGGGGCCGCGCTGCGCGCGATCTGGAGCGCCACCACCATGTGCCCGCCGACCTCCTCGCGCACCTCGTCGGCGTCCATCTCCAGCAGCGGCTTGTAGCGCGGCCCGCCGGCCGTGATCAGCACATGGTCGATCGGAGACGCGAGCCCTTGGAAGAAGCCCGCCACCGCGGCCTCGTCGTTGGCGTCGAAGACCGCCGTGTCCCGCGCGCCCACGTCCGACGCGGCCCGCTCCAGCCGTTCCGGATTGCGACCGGTGAGGACGACCTCGGCCCCCTCGGACCGGGCGAGCCGCGCGGTCTCCAGCCCGATGCCCGCGCTGCCGCCGACAAGGACGACCGTCTGCCCCTCCAACTGCACAGCCATGAAACCCCCCGACGGGTGCCACGCACCACCGGCAAGTACCCGGGCCAACGACAGCGAAGCCGGGACGCGTATGGCCACACCATCGCCCGCCGGATGGAGCCCGAAACGCCCGCCGTCCAGGCTTTAGGGACCCTTGGGCCGGCTCGTGGAGCCCTGAACGACGGCCCTCCTCCGAGGCCGCCCCACCAGCCGATCCGGCCGGGTCAGGCCCCTGACTCCACCGTGAGCTTGGCGATGTCGGGCGCGTAGGCGGCCATCCAGTGCGGACGCAACCGGTAGTAGACGATCTCGCTGTCCCAGTCGAAGGCGTCCTCACCGTAGAAGCCCTTGAAGTAGGCGAGCAGGTCCGGCCAGTCCGCGGCCGGCTCCCCGTCCGGCGGGTTGAGGATCTCCACCGTGCCGTGCGTGAACACCCCCAGGTCCTCCCCGCGCAGGTGCGCCGCGCTGACGGCGGGCCGTGCGGCCAGATGGCGGGCCTTGGCCGCGTCGCGCGCCGTGCCGAAGTACCACTTCCCGTGCAGGAAGTGCCCGTCCACACCGCTGATCCGCGGCTCCCCCTTGGCGGTCACCGTGGACAGGGCCAGGGTGCACATGCCGGTGAGCACCTGGCAGAGCTGCCGCGCGGTCAACGTCCTCTCCACGTTGATGATCGAGCGCAGATGCGCGGTGGAACGGGAAAGCGAGTCGTCCAGGAGGGCCTGGAGCTCGGCGAGTTCTTCTCTGGTTTCACGCATGGCAAGTCCTAGTACGAAGGGTCCGGTCCACATCTCAATCCCCCGGTGCTGGCCGGTGACCCCATACTCACCCCGAACCCTGACACCTACCGTCAGGTTTTCGCCTCGCCCTCACCCCCTGGCCGACGAGTCACGATCTGTCGTGCTCCCACGCATCAGCCATGAATGGGGCCGAGGAAAAGTTTCGGTGCCCTGGACGAACTTTTCTGTACCGGTAGAACATCCAGACGGCCGCAGTTGCGCGCGGGTTCGGGGATCGGCCGGTCGGATTGATCACGTCCCGGCGCGCCAACTTCCTCCGGGCACCACCTCATCTCATCCGGCAGAAGCGCGGCCACGGGAGGTCGCGCACCGAGAGCGAGAGCGAGGACCCATGCGGAAGATCGTGATCACCGGAATGGCGGCGGCACTGGCGCTTGGCCTGACGGCCTGCGGCGGTAACGGCGACGGCAACTCCGCGGCGGCGCCCTCCTCGCCCGCGAGCTCCGCGCCGAGCGAGTCGTCGACGCCGGACGGCGGGTCCTCGCCGGGCGCTCCCTCCACCCCGCAGGGCTCGGGCGGTTCGGGTGCCCCGGGAGGCCGGCACACTCCGCTCGCGCAGCAGGGCGGCCAGCAGATCACCACCAAGTGGGGGCCGCTGCGCTACCTGGCGCCGGGCAAGTACACCGTCGGCAACGTCGTCTTCTTCACCGCCACCGACACCGTCCTGTACGTCGCCGGAGGCACCTGCCCCAACGGCACCCCCACCCCGCCCGACGTCAGCAAATGCTCCGTCGACGGACTCGACCAGTGGGTGAAGGCCTCCCCGCACAACGCCACCGTCCGCTTCTCCGGCCAGACCGCGACCCGCATCACCGAGACCCAGTAGCACCCAGTCCCGGCGCCTCCCTCAACAGCCTCGCAAGAACGAGGTAGAAGTCATGAGGGAGGCCCTGAGGAATTGCCCAGGTGGCATTCCTGATCAACTGGTTCGGCGGACTACTACTTCCCACTCCCAGTCGGCGTTGTCGGGGAATACAACCTCCGCGACCTGCCACGTCTGGTCATCCACCGGGAAGGTGTCACCAGGGCGGAGTGTGTACTCGAACTCCTCTCCGGTCTCCTCCATGGACACACCAAGAAGCACCTCTGGAGGGTCCAGTCGCTTCACCGTCGCCACGTCGAAACCGGCTTTACCTATCGTGTAGAACCGATTTGGCTTGATCCGATGTCCGGTAACGCCTTCCATCTTCATCCACCTCCGGTTTCACCTTCAAGTGCAGCGTAGTAGCTATTGAAATGTTTCGTAAATTCTGCGATCGGTACCGGATCGGGATGCTTGTGGCCGTAGGGATTGCGCAGTAGGGCCTTGCCGTCCTCAACACCGATCAACTCGTAAGCATGCTGGCATCTCAGTTTGTACACTTTGGGATCAGCACGTTGCATGAAATCTGGCACGGTCGAGACCACGGTTGGCCGCCCGGACTCGACCAAGGCAGTGAGGACCGCTTCGTTGTCAGCAGCGGCTCCGGGGTCTGTGTTCAACCGGTCGACGCACGCCGGTCGACCGGTCAACTGTGCGAGGATCTCGGCCTGCGTCCATGCTCCGGTCCCCTTGTCGAGACGAGCATAGCCACGTTCGACCGGATTGCCGAGCAACGGATTCTGGCCACGTTCGGGGGGCCAGGTTTCATCCACGGCTCCCAGGGCTTTTTCTATGTATCCAGGCCAAGTCACACCGGCGTTCGTGCACCGCGCGAACGCGGCTTCGCCCGGCTTTTCGGCGAGCACTGGAACGTCTTTCGTGACCGTTATGTCAAGGATGCGGCCAGTGGGGGTCACAACGTCGCCATCTTTGAACTCCGTCTCATGCAAGGAGACGGTCACCGTGCCGTCTTCGTTGTCCCGCACTGAGCTCTGAATCTTGTCCGGCACTGTTCCGGCCACGGCTCCCATCGCGGCGATAACGCCACAGTCGCCAAGCGCTCCCTGCCGCGCATCCTCCCTTTTGGGAATTCCGTCAAAGAGCGGGAGCGCCTGCTTCTCGCCGCCTTCATCCGTTCTGTGTGGACGCCCATACTCGACTACGGCGCTGAGGTCGTCAGGGATGTCGAGGCGATCCGCCGCTACCTCGATCCTCTCCTCGGTGTCGTTCGTGGAGTCCTCGCCGTCGGCGGCTGTGGGCTCTGGCTTTCCGAGGTGCTGCTCGGCCGCGGCGATCCAGGCGGACAGATCATCGTTCTCCGCTCCCCCGGCAAGGAGGCCCTGCTCCGCAGGCCTGTCCTTGGAGACGGCCCCGGCCTGTTCTTCGTCGGCGTTCTGCGACTGGGCGGGCTCGCGAGCACGGGCGAGGCTTTGCAGGCGGGACGGCTGGTCCGGGGAGCCGGGATTGTCGGGGCGCAAACCCGGCTTCCGGGGCTGTACCGACGAATTGTCGACCGCTTCCTTGGGGGTGTGCTCGATGCCCACGCGTGCAGCCCTTCCGCCGGGGAGGCCGAGACGGTTCGCCGGGCATGGCCGTGGGGGCCCGCCAGGCCACGCCGACTTCATGTAAGCGCAGCGGGCCGTCAAGCGTCCACATTCGGGCCTGGCGGATGAGTGAGGTCGTCGCGTCCGCGTGAGGTTTCCGGCGGCCGGGCGGTGGGCGTTGTCAGGGGAGTTTGCGGATTTCCTCGATGACGGACGGCATCGTCTCGTTGTTGTGGCGGATCCAGTCGAGGAGGAGGGCCATCTGGTCGTCGGTGTAGGTGTCGAGGCGGTCGCGGAAGGCGCGGCCTATCGGTTCGAAGTAGCGGCCGAACTGGGCGACGTTCTCCTCGACGAGTTCGACGATCACGCGGCGGCGGTCGTCGGGGTCGCGGGTGCGGCGGACGTAGCCGGCTCGCTCCAGGCGGTCGATCACGGCGGTGATGGCGCCGCCGGTCGTGATGCCCATGAGCTCGGCGAGCTGGCCGGGCGTCTGCGGGCCGTCCAGCGACAGCGCGTTGACGCACTGCGCGTCGGTGACGTTCATGCCCGCCTTGCTCGCGGTGGCATGGTGCAGCAGCACCGTGAACATCGTGCTGCGCTGCATCGCCATCTGCAGCTCGCCCGCCATCCGCTCGCGCTCCGGGGTCGACACGCCTTGACCTCTCTCCCTTTGTCTCTCATGTAGAGACACTCATTTCAAGAGCGACTCTTTGAGGGAGATTCTATCGACCCGACCCCGGCGGGACCAGGCGGGACGCCGGCGGCGTGTGGCGCAGCCGACACCGTTCAATGATCGCACCACTGCGGGGCTGCACCTAACCTGGCGTTGTCAGGACCACTAACAGAGGTCCGCGCCTGGCCCCGAATCCCACGAAGGTTCGGGGCCGACCCCTATCTGGCCCCCTCCGCCACCTGCTTCGCCCAGCGGTAGTCCGCCTTGCCGGCCGGGGAGCGCTTCATCTCCGCGACGAACGCGTAGACGCGCGGCACCTTGTAGCCCGACAGCTTCCTGCGGCAGTGCTCGTTCAGCTCCTCGAAGGACGGCTCCGCGCCGGAGGGCTGGATCACCGCAGCGACGCGGTTGCCCCAGCGTTCGTCCGGAATGCCCGTCACGACCGCGTCGTAGACGGACGGGTGGCCCTTGAGGACGGCCTCGACCTCTTCCGGGAACACCTTCTCGCCGCCGGTGTTGATCGCCTGCGAGCCGCGGCCGTACACGGCGATCGAGCCGTCCTCCTCCACGGTCGCGATGTCGCCGGTGAGCAGCCAGCGCCTGCCGTCCACCAGGGGGAACGTCCTGGCGGTCTTCTCCGGGTCGTTGTAGTAGCCCTGCGCGATGTAGCCGGTGCGGGCGACCTGGCCGATCACGCCGGATCCCGGTTTGACGGGCTGGAACGCGTCGTCCAGGACGGTGACGTTCTCCACGTCCGGCGCGAACCGCAGCCCCTTCTCCGGGGTGGAGCCGGCGACCGCCTCGGCCGTCGAGCCCGACTCGGTGGAGCCGAAGCGGTCCAGGATCATCGTGTTCGGCAGCAGCCGCTGGATGCGGTCGCGGACCGTCCCGGTGAAGATCGCGCCGGTGGAGACGTAGGCCAGCAGGGACGAGGTGTCGTAGTCCCCGCGCGCCAGCTCCTCCGCCATCGGGATCGCCATGGCGTCCCCGGTGATCGTCAGCGAGTTGACCTTCTCCCGCTCGATCGTCCGCCACACGTCGGCCGCGTCGAACTTGCGCGTGTAGACGAGCGTCGCGCCCATGAACCAGGCGATCCAGGTGGCCATCTGCGCGGCGCCGTGCATCAGGGGCGCGACCGGCATCATGGTCATCGGGCCGCCGTTGCGGGCGTTCTCGACGATGTCCTCCGGCTTGGTCGGACGGGGATACGTGGGGTTCCAGAACGCGAGCAGCATCTGCTCGGTCGACCACATGACGCCCTTCGGCATCCCGGTCGTCCCGCCGGTGTAGATGATGTAGAGGTCGTCCCTGGAACGCGCCGGGAAGTCACGTGCGCCCGAGGCGTCCTTCAGGGCGTCCTCGTAGGCGACCGCCCCCGGGATGGACGGCTCGCCGCCCACCGCGACGAGGTGCCGCAGCTCGGGCGCCTCCGGGACGGTCGCCGCGACGCGGTCCTCGAACTCCACGTCGTACAGCAGCGCGACGCTGTCGGAGTCCCGGTACACGTAGAGCAGCTCGCTCTCCACGTACCGGTAGTTGACGTTGATGGGCACGGCCCGGATCTTCAGCGCGGCCAGCAGCGCGGCGGCGTACTCGACGCCGTTGTAGAGCTGCACGGCGACGTGCTGGCCGGGTCCGACGCCCGCGTCCGCCAGATGGTGCGCGAGGCGGTTGGCGTGCTCGTCCAGCTCGGCGTAGGTGAGCCGCCGGTCGCCGCACACCAGCGCGAGACGGTCCCCGATCGCGTCCGCGACACCCTCGAACAGGTCAGCGTGGTTGAACTCCATCGGACGGGCCTCCGGGAATCAGGGTTTGTCGCTGCCGACGATCCACATGGCGAAGAACTGGGCTCCGCCTCCGTAGGCGTGGCCGAGCGCGCGGCGCGCGCCGTCCACCTGGTGCTCCCCCGCCTGGCCGCGCACCTGCAGTGCCGCCTCGGCGAACCGGATCATCCCGGACGCCCCGATCGGGTTGGACGACAGGACGCCGCCGGACGGGTTCCACGGGATGTCGCCGTCCAGGGCCGTCGCGCCCGCCTCGGTGAGCTTCCAGCCCTCGCTCTCGCCGCAGAACCCGAGGTTCTCCAGCCACATCGGCTCGTACCAGGAGAACGGGACGTAGACCTCGGCGCAGTCCAGCTCGCGACGCGGGTCCGCGATGCCGGCCTGCCGGTAGACGTCCGCCGCCGCGTCCTTGCCGCCCTGCGGGCTCACGGTGTCGCGTCCGGCGAACTGCATCGGCTCCGACCGCATCGCCGTGCCGTGCACCCACGCGGGCGGGGCCGGGGCCTTCTTCGCCGCGTCCTCCGAGGCCAGCACCATCGCGCACGCGCCGTCCGACGACGGGCACGTCTCCAGGTAGCGGATCGGCTCCCAGAGCATGGGCGTCAACTCGACCATCTCGCGGGAGATGCCGGGGATCTTCAGGTGCGCGTACGGGTTCTTCAGGGCGTTCTGCCGGTCCTTGACCGCGACGAGCGTCCCGACGTGGTCGGGGGCGCCCGACCGGCGCATGTAGGCGCGGATGTGCGGCGCGAAGTAGCCGCCCGCGCCCACGACCAGCGACGTCGTGAACGGCGAGTTCACCGTCAGCGCCCATGTCGCGTTCGACTCCGACTGCTTCTCCCACGCGATCGTGAGGACGCGGTCGTGGACGCCGCCCTGGATGAGGCCCGCCGCGACGATCGCCGTGGAGCCGCCGACCGACCCGGCGGTGTGCACCCGCATGATCGGCTTGCCGGCGGCGCCGAGCGCCTCGGCGAGGAAGGTCTCCGGCATCATGACGCCCTCGAACAGGTCGGGGGCCTTGCCGACGACGACCGCGTCGATGTCCTTCCAGGTCAGCTGCGCGTCCTCCAGCGCCCGGCGGGCCGCCTCGCGCAGCAGCCCGGCCATCGAGACGTCCAGCCGCTTGGTCCTGTACGCCGTCTGCCCGACGCCGATGATCGCGCAACGGTTAGCCATGGTTCTCTCCCGACAGGACGCAGACGAGGTTCTGCTGGAGGCAGGGGCCGGACGAGGCGTGTCCCAGCGTGCGGGACGCCGACCCGTCGTGGATGCGGGACGCGGCCTCGCCGATCCGGATGAGGCCGGCGGCCATCATCGGGTTCGCCGACAGCGGCCCGCCGGACGGGTTGACCGCCGCGTCCTCGCCCAGGCCGAGCGCCTCCCGCAGCATCAGCTCCTCGTGGGTGTACTGCGCGTGCAGCTCGGCGACCTCGATCCCGGTCGCGCCGGCCTTCTCACCCGCGACGCGCGCCGACTCCGAGCGGCTCAGGTCGCGGACGCCCGGCGCGTGCGGCTCGGTGCGGTGGTCGATCCCGGTGATCCACGCGGGACGCTCGCACAGCTCGCGGGCCCGGTCGCCCGCCGCGAGGACGATCGCGGCGGCGCCGTCGGTGATGGGCGCGACGTCGTAGGGGTGCAGCGGCGCGACGTCGTAGTCGTCGCCCTCGGGCTCGGGCAGGTGCAGCGCGAACGGGTTGCCGTGCCCGGCCTCGCGGGACCGCGCGGCGACGGCCCGCAGGTCGTCCTCCTTGGCGCCCGACCGCTCCATGTAGGCGCGGGCCTGGAGCGCGGCCAGGGACACCGCGTCGATGCCGAGCGGCGCCAGGTGGTAGGGATCGAGCTGCTGGGTGAGGACGGCGCGCAGGTCGCCCTGCGTCGACTTCCCGAACCCGTACACGAGCGCGGTGTCGATGTCGCCGTGCTGGAGCTTCACCCACGCCTCGTACAGTGCCCAGGCGGCGTCCATCTCGACGTGGCTCTCGGAGATCGGCGGCCACGCGCCGAGGGCGTCCAGCGCCGACACGAACGCGAACGGGGCGCCGGCGAGGTAGTCGCAGGATCCGGAGCAGGTGAAGCCGAACTGCTTCTGGCCCGTCCGCTCCTTGATCTCGGTGATGACGGGGGCCAGGAGCTCGATCTCGGCCATTCCCCGGTCCTCACCGCTGTGCTCGGTCTGCGCGAACGCGACCACGGCCACGGGACGAGGCATCACATGAAGTCCTTGATCTCTTCGAAGGGGACGTCGGGCTCGTCGATGGGCTCGAACCACTTGATGTTGCCCATCGACCGCTCCCACTCCTCGCGGGGCCGCCACGCCGCCTTCACCCGCATGCCCATCCGGACCTGGTCGGCCGGGATGCCCGCCACGAGCGTCAGCATCGTCAGGCCCGCGCCGTCCAGCAGGACGTAGGCGGACACGAACGGCACCTCGGGCGCGCGCGGGTCGGGGATGTTGTTGACCGCGAAGGTGGTGACGGTGCCGGTGTCGGGCAGTTCCACCTCCTCCGTCGTGGGGACGCCGTCGCGCGGGCACAGCCCCTTCATCGGGACGATCACCGACTCGCACACCGGGCACCTGTGGCCGAGGATGCGGCCCTCGGAGACGCCCTCCAGGAAGCGCTGCAGGGCCTGCCCGCCCTTGAGCCTGTACTCCAGCCGCGTCGGTGCGTTGATCATGGTGACCTCGGGCTGGAAGCACTCGATGTCGCCGATCCCGCCGGTGCGCTCGGCCCGCCACCGGGGGCGGACGCGCATCCCGGTCCTGAGGAACTTCGGCGGCTTCGCGCCCTCCTCAAAGATCCCGAGGTCGAGGGCGTGCAGGAGCGCGGTGTCGGCGCCGTCCGGACGGACCAGCGCCCAGGCGAACGGGCGGTCGAGCGGGTGCTCCTTCGCCGGGCGCGCCACCCACGACCAGGTCGTGACCGTCCCGACCGGGCCGACCTCGACGAACTCCTCCGTGACGTCCTCGCCGGTCTCCGGGTCGTACTCCGACGGCGGGACGAGGACCCTGCCGTCCGCCGTCCGGACGCCCACCAGCCGGCCGTCCCGCAGCTCGCTGAAGAAGCGGCCGATCACCGGGCCGACCGAACGCGTGTAGCCGCCGGGGAACTCCAGGACGTGGTTCGGCTCGGGCTGCCCGGTGTCTGCGGGCGCCGTGTCAGATGGCACTGTCGCGGTCCTTCCAGTACGGGTCCCTGAGCTTGCGCTTGAGGAGCTTGCCGTTGGGCTCGCGCGGCATCGTCTCGATGAAGTCGACCGACCTCGGCCACTTCATCTTGGCCAGCCGCCCCTCCAGCGACGCGAGGATCTCCTCCGCGAGCGCCGGGCCGGGCCGGACGCCCTCGGCGGGCTCCACGACGGCCTTGATCTGCTCGCCCCACTCCTCGTCCGGGATGCCGAACACGGCCACGTCCCCGACCTTGGGATGCAGGATGATCTCGTTCTCGATCTCGGCCGGGTAGATGTTCGCGCCGCCCGAAATGATCATGTCGGCCTTGCGGTCGGACAGGAACAGGAACCCGTCCTCGGTCAGGTACCCGATGTCCCCGACGGTGAAGAAGTCCTTCAGCCGGTTCTTCTCCGTCTTCTCCCTGTCGCCCTTGTACTCGAACTCGACGCCGGCCATCTTCATGTAGATCGTGCCGTGCGCCCCGGTCGGGACGGGCTCGCCGTCGTCGTCCACGACCAGCAGCTCGCTGATCGGCCACGCGTTGCCGACCGTGCCGGGGTGGGCGCGCCAGTCGGCCGGGCTGGCGATCGTCCCGCCGCCCTCCGTCGCCGCGTAGTACTCCCAGATGCAGTCGCCCCACCATTCGAGCATCTGCTGCTTGAGCGGCACCGGGCACGGCGCCGCCGCGTGGATCGCCCACTTCATGCTCGACACGTCGTACCGGGACCGGACGTCCTCCGGCAGCGACAGCAGCCGCTTGAAGTGCGTCGGCACCATGTGGGTGTTGCTGACGCGGTGCTCCTGGATCAGCCGCAGGGTCTCCTCGGCGTCCCACTTGTCCATGTAGACGAGCGTGTGGCCCATCTGCAGGGCCGTCCCGCCGAACTGGGTGACGGCCGTGTGGTAGTTCGGGGAGGTGACGAGATGCGCCTGGTGCTCGCCCCCGGCGGGGCGGCCCGGAGGAATGCCGAACATGCCGAGCAGGAAGGTCATCAGCTCGGCGCTGTCGTCGGGGTCGAGCCCGGCCAGCGCTCGCTTGACGCCCTTCGGCCGTCCCGTCGTCCCGGACGTGTAGTGCATCGTGGCACCGTTGGTGCGGTCGTCCGGCAGTGTGTCGGGCTGCCCGTCCACCAGCTCCGCGACCGGCCGGAAGCCCTCGACCTCCCCGAACGCGAACCGCCGGTGCGCCTCGATCTCCTCGCCCGCGCGCGTGCCCTCGGCGGCGTACCGCTCGTGCACGAAGAACGCCTTGGCCTCGCTGTCGGCGACGATGTAGCCGATCTCCGGGCCGGTCAGATGCCAGTTGATCGGCGTGTAGTACCAGCCCGCCTGGAGCGCCGCCAGGTAGAGGACGACCCCGTCCGCTCCGTTCGGGACGAGGCCGCAGATGCCGTCGCCCTTCTCCAGGCCCAGCGCGCGCAGGCCGTGGACGAGCCGGTTCGCGCGTGCCAGCAGGTCGCCCGCGGCGTGCGGCGTCCCGTCCGGATCGACGGCGGCGACCCACTCGGGATCGGCCTGCGCCAGCCGCCAAAAGCCCAATGACCCCATCGGATCTCCCTACGTGAGCACAGTGAGCACCGGCACCCGCTGCGGGCGCCCGGCGTCCAAAGTAGATCACGTTCTCGTTTTGCAGTTCAACCCCTACCGGTAGGGCAGCGGCTTAACTAGAATCTGTTCTCGTTTGACATCTGAGCTGGAGGAACCATGACGGAACGGCTGCCGATCAGCACCGAGCACTGCATCGTCGAGCGCGACGGCCACGTCGTCATCGTCACGATGAACCGCCCGGAGGCGCGCAACGCGCTCAGCTCGTCCATGCTGGTGGGCCTCGCCGACGCCTGGGCCTACATCTCCGACACCCCCGAGGTCCGCGTCGCCATCCTCACCGGGGCCGAGGGCACGTTCTGCGCCGGTGCCGACCTGAAGGCGATGGGGCAGCAGCCGTCCGACCCCCGCGTCCAGGAGCGGATGGCGCAGATCCCCGACTTCCACTGGAAGGGCCTGCTGCGCGAGGGCCAGCCGACCAAGCCGCTGATCTGCGCCATCGAGGGCTACGCCGTGGCCGGCGGCACGGAGCTGCTCGTCGGCACCGACCTGCGCGTGGTCGCCGAGGGCGCCACCCTCGGCCTGTACGAGGCGAAGCGCGGCCTGTTCCCCATGGGCGGCTCCGCGATCCGCCTCCCCCGCCAGATCGGTTACGCCAACGCGATGGACATCCTGCTGACCGCCCGCTCGGTCACCCCGCAGGAGGCCCTCGCCATGGGCCTGATCAACAAGATCGTCCCGGACGGGCAGGCGCTCGCCGCCGCCCGCGAACTGGCCGACCAGATCGCCGCCTGCGGCCCCCTGGCCGTCCAGGGCATCCTGCGCACCTACCGCGAGACCCAGCACCTGTCCGAGGAGGACGCCCTCAAGATCTCCGACGAGATCGGCTGGCCGGTCATCGGCTCCGAGGACGCCAAGGAGGGCTCGCGCGCCTTCAAGGAGAAGCGCCCGCCCGTCTACCACGGCAAGTGACCGTCCGCCCCGGCCGGGTCTGGCCCGGCTCTGACCGATGATCCGATAACGGACTGTCCGTAAATAGGGGCCGGGTTTGCGGGAGCCCTCGCGTGGCATCGCCTGGGGCGAAGGCGAGCACGGAAGGACCTGCCATGGCCCTGCATCTGGGACGCAAGCACGAGACGCCGGAGGAGACGTCCCCCCGTCCGCCCCGGCGGACGCTCTGGCGGCGGACGGACGGCACAGCCGTCCAGCGCAAGCCGCCGCGGTGGCGGCGCAGCAGGCCGAACCCGGTCAGCGCGATGATCATGGCGGCGGGCTGGGCGGCGGTCGCCGTCCTCGCCCTCGGCATGCTGCTGACGTGGGGCGACGCGAATCCGGCGAACACCCTGGTGGACGCCACACTCGACGCGGGACGCTGGCTTGCCACGCCGTTCCACGACGTCTTCACGCGCAGCGACCCCGACGAGCAGCTCTACATCAACTGGGCCCTCGCCGGCGCCGTCTACTACGTCCTGGCCCGCGCGCTGTCCTGGATGACCCGCTTCTGACCCGCCTTCGGCCCGCCCGCGGGCCGAAGGTCCTGGCCGGAGGCGCGGGAGGAGCCGCCGCCCCGGACGCGAACGGACCGGCGCCCGCCCCCGGAGACGAGTCTTCCGCGGGCGGGCGCCGGTCCGGTTGGATCACCGTCAGTTGCTGCGCCAGTGCGCCAGGTCGGCCCACCGGGTCGCGTCGGTGCTCGTCCAGCCGACCGCCCACATGGTCGTGGTGCCCGGGCGGAGGGCCAGCTCCGAGGGGATGGCCTTCGTCCCGGTGGGCTGGGCCAGGCTCTCGTCGGACCAGACGCCCGCCGCGGTGCGGTGACGCATGTTGGCGCCGGCGGAGACCCAGATACCGCCCGCGCCGTCCGAGGCGACCTTGGTCAGGTAGGTGCCGGGAGAACCGAGGACGTTACTCCACGCGGTGCCGTTCCAGTGCGCCAGCAGCGAACGCGAGACCTTCTGACCCGATTCGTCGATCACCCGCACCGACCCGACCGCCCAGACGTCGTTCGCAGAGGCGGCGTACACGTCGCTCAGGGTGGACGCGATCTCACTCTTGACGTCCACGCCGTCGATCCGGGGGAACGGAACGTTGGTCCACGAGGTGCCGTTCCAGTGGGCCGTGGCGGGCTGCCCCTCGGCCCAGCCGACCGCCCACGCGCTGGTGGGCGAGACGGCCGTGATCGCGCGGGGCTTGATCCCGATCGGGGTGTCGGCCCAGGCCGTGCCGTTCCAGTGCTTGGCCGCCGAACTGCTGACCACCCATGTGCTGCCGGGGCCGGCGGTGGCGATGTCGCTGGGCTGGAAGCTCAGCGGGACCTTGAACGTCTTCCAGGCCGTGCCGTTCCATTGCAGCACGGCGTGGGAGTCGCCCGAGGTGTTGAGCTGGGCGGCCAGCCACAGGTTCGACGCCGACGTGGCCGCGGCGGCGTTGAAGCGGTACGGGGCGGCGGCCGCCGGCAGTGTCACGTTGCTCCACGTGCTGCCGGTCAGGCGCTGGAGGATCGGCTTGTAGACGCCGCTCGCCTGCCGGCCTCCGGCGGCCCACATGGTGCCGTCGGGTGCCGCGGCGAGACCACTGAGGCTGGTGCCGGTGTCGGCCGTGGGGCTGCTCTGGACGATGGGCCACGTCGTCCCATCGGCGGCTCCAACGGACGACGCGCGGTGCTCGCCAGGGCTCGCCGCGGTGATCCCGGCGGCGGCGATCGCGCCCAGGGCGAGGGTGGTCCCCGCGAACACGGCGAGCCTGCTACTTCTCTTCACCCGATACCTTTTCAGTCGAAATGATCTTGATAGCGGCACACCGTAACAGTCGGCCGCCGTCGGCATCCGGGCTTTAATGATCTTCGCGCGACCGTTCCGCGGATCCGCGGCCGGGAACGCGCGCGGCCCCGGCCGGGGCTGGGAGGAACAGCGCCGGCCGGGGCCTTCGGGGGCGGTCAGCCCTCGGTGATGGCGTTGAGGCGCTCGATCGCCTCGACGTACTCCTCGATCAGGTCGTAGACCACCTGGGCGGCGGGCTTCACCTGGTTCATCGAGCCGACGATCTGGCCCACCGGGAAGGTGACCAGCTCGCCGTCGCCGGACCGCTGGATCCGGGGCAGGGCGTCGGCGATCAGCATGAACTGCATGGGCATCGGGAGGTAGCCCGGTGAGTTCTCGCTCTCCCAAGCCTCGGTCCACGCGGTCTTGAGGAAGCGCGCGGGCTTGCCCGTCCAGGCCCGGGACCGGACGGTGTCGCGGGACGTGGCGTTGAGGAGCTTCGGCAGGGCGCGCTCCGGGGTGTCGGCCTCGTCGACCGTCAGCCAGATCGAGCCCGTCCAGACGCCGTCCGCGCCGAGCGCCATGCCGGCGGCCATCTGGCGGCCCCGGCCGATGCCGCCCGCCGCGAGCACGATGGTGTCCTCGCCGACGGCGTCCACGACCTCGGGGATGAGGACCATCGTGGCGACGTCGCCGGTGTGCCCGCCGGCCTCGGTGCCCTGCGCGACGATGATGTCCACGCCGACCTCGACCTGCTTGCGGGCGTGCCGGGCGTTGGAGGCCAGCCCGGCGACCTTCACGCCGTGCTCGTGCGCCTGCTCGACGACGTCCGCCGGGGGCGGCCCGAGCGCGTTGGCCAGCAGCGCGATCGGATGCTTGAGCGCCACCTCGACCTGCGGCCGCGCGGTCACGTCCGTCCAGCCGAGCAGCGCCTTGCCGGCCTGCTCGCCGCGCGGCTCCACGCCGTGCTCGGCCAGCAGGTTCTCCAGGAACTCCCGGTGCTGCGCCGGGATCATGCCCTGCAGCTTGCCGAGCAACTCCTCGGCGTCGCCGGCGTCGGCGCCCTCGTACTTGGCGGGCATCACGACGTCCACGCCGTAGGGCTTGCCCCCGACGTGCTCGTCGATCCACTTCAGCTCGAGTTCGAGCTCCTCGGGGGTGAAATGCAGGGCGCCGAGGACGCCCATGCCGCCGGCGCGGCTCACCGCCGCGACCACGTCGCGGCAATGACTGAACGCGAAGATCGGGTACTCGATGCCGAATAGTTCGGTGACTCGTGTCCGCACAGCCTCGACCCTAGGCGCGGACCCGTAAAACTGCAACAGGTTCTAGTTAGCAATCTCATCCCGGAAGCATGCGCGCACAGCTTCTAGAACACGTATCAATAAGGAACTCCGCGCGGGGCGAGCCGACGCACGGCGCCACGCCGCGGGCGCGGGCCGGAGGCGGCTTGGGGCCCGGAAGGCGCCTGTCAGGGGGCCGCGCTCACCGCGCCAGAAAGATTCGCAGCGGAAGGGGGCGGAGGCGGCACGAAGGCGGCTGGACGCCCGCGGCCGGCCGCGGGCCCTCCACACGGCTCGGGCTCGGAGCCGACGGGACGGGCCGCCTCCGAGGTCAGCGGCGTTTCGCGGGGCCCGCGGCCTTGCGCTGCTGGCGCTGGCTGCGGGGCGCCGGACGGCGGGACTCCTGCCCTCCGGCGGAGGGCACGACGGGCGCCGCGGATTCGGTGGGCGCGCCGGACGGCTTGGACGGTCCGGGCGGACCGGACGGCCTGGGCGGGCCGGGCGGGGTCATGTCGCCGAACTTGCCGTCGGGTCGGCGCGGGGCCTCCAGGGGCGGGGCCTCGCGGCGGCCCATGCCGAGGTAGCCGCCGACGAACAGCATGATCAGTCCGAGCAGGACGCCGGTGGCGGGGATGTAGCTGCGCACCATGTCGATCTGCAGGGCGGTGCTGTTCGCCATGTCGACCAGGCCCCTCTGGTCCTTGTCGACGGTGATGAGGTCGGCCTGCGCGACGATCATCGAGCCCCTGCCGTCGGACGTGCGGACGGTGCTGCGGATGTTCTCGCGGTGCTTGACCGGAATGCCCGTGCGCGGGTCGACCCAGACGGTGTTGTAGGCCTCGGTGTACCGGTCGACCTTCTGGGCGCCCGCGTCCTCGGGCAGGCCGAGCATCTTCGCGGGCAGCTTGGCGTCCAGCGCGGCCGTCTTGGTCAGCGGGATCGTCTGGGTGAACCGGTACGTCGTCAGCCCGTGGACCTTCTCGACGGCGTTGAACTGCATCGGCGCCGTCTGCCGGGTCGTCATGTCGTAGAAGGGGTAGTCCTTCTTCTGGACGTTCGCGAGGGGGAACAGCAGCCCGTATCCGGACATCCGGACGCCGTTGTCTCCGTCGACGTTGGCCCCGCAGCAGTTGGTCAGGACGCCCGTCCGGCGGTCGAAGGCGATGCGGTAGCCCTGAATCTGGACGGGCTTGTCCGGCTTCTCCTGGTTGTAGATGTTGGTGGTGGAGTCCCAGACGGCGATGTCGTCGTTGCCCTCGTTGGCGCGGACGTCCCCGCGGACGGTGTTCTTGGCCAGCAGGGTGACGCCGGTCTTGAGCTTGAGGTCGGCCTCGTCGAAGTACGTGGAGCCCTTCGACTCCAGGCTCGTCACCTGGTAGCGGTTCAGGGGCGCGACGACCACCTGGTCGGCCACGTAGAAACGGACGAGGGGCGCGAGCGTGAGGAAGAACGCGCCAAGGCCGATCAGGACCAGGCCGACCGGTCGCCGCATGAACACCTCCGGGGCTGCCGTCGCTCGCACGGCGGGCGGGGGCCTCGCCGAGCCGTCGGGCCCCACCTCCAGCATGTCCGGGTCACCCTACCGGACCGCCGTACTGGTCGGTAAGCTCCCCGTTACCTTGCGGGCGCCCGATCGGCGGGACGACCGGGCTGGACGACACGGACGGTGAGGTGGCGATGGCGGCGGCGCCCCCCAGGCGGGACGGAGCGCGTCCCGAGCACGGGCACCGGGCCACGCTGGCGCGTTCGGTCCGGCTGCTGAGCGCCTTCCGGCGCGAGCAGAGCGAACCGGAGTACTTCTACGACCTGATGGCGCGCGACACCGTCGCCCAGCTCGGCGGGTACGCCGACCTGGCGGGGGCGACCGTCGTCGACGTGGGGACGGGCTCCGGGTTCTTCGCCCGCGCGCTGACGGCGGCGGGAGCACGCTGCACGGGCATCGACCACGACCTCTCCGAACTGACCGCGCACGCCGTCGATGTGCCCAACACGCTCGTGGGGAGCGCGCTGGCCCTCCCGTTCCGGACGGGGTCGGTCGACGTGTGCTTCTCGTCGAACGTCCTGGAGCACGTCCCCGCGCCCTGGCGCATGGCCGACGAGATGGTCCGGGTCACCAGGCCCGGCGGGACGGTCTTCCTGTCGTTCACCAACTGGCTGTCCCCTTGGGGCGGCCACGAGACGTCCCCCTGGCACTATCTCGGCGGCGACCGGGCCGCACGGCGGTACGAGCGCCGGAACGGGTTCCCGCCGAAGAACCGGTTCGGCCTGGGCCTGCATCCGGTGTCGGTGGCGTCGGCGCTCAGATGGGCCCGCGGGAACGACCAGGTGACCGTCCTGGACGCGCTGCCCCGCTACCACCCGCGCTGGGCGGAGGCCGTCGTACGCGTCCCGGGCCTGCGCGAGGTCGCCACCTGGAACCTCGTCCTGGTGCTCAGGAAGCACGGCGTGCCCGGGGGGCACGGCCCGTGAGACCCGCCGCGCAGGCGGCCCGGCCTGCGGCGCCGCCCATATCGGGGCACCAGGACACCCTGGACGGCCTCCGGGCCGTGGCGGCTCTCGTCGTCCTGGTCTTCCACGTCGCGAGCGCGGCCGGTTCGATCACCAACCCGAACGGCGCCCGGTGGCTGTTCAATGGCGGCCAGGTCGGCGTGCCCATCTTCTTCGCGCTCTCGGGGCTGCTGCTCTACCGCCCGTGGGCGGCGGCCGTCCTGGACGGGCGGCCCGCCCCACGGGCGGGCGAGTACCTGCGCCGGCGCGTGTTCCGCATCCTGCCCGCGTACTGGGCCGTGGTCGCGGTCTTCATGGTCACCGCCGGGCGCGACCACATCGGCGACCCGCTGACCTGGGCTTCGCTGCTCACCCTGACGCAGACCTACCTGCCCGACCCGTGGTGGAACGGCGACCTCGGGCCCGCGCAGCTCGGGCAGATGTGGAGCCTCGTCGTCGAGGCCGGCTGGTACGTCCTGCTCCCGTTCACCGCGGCCGCCCTCTCCTGGTACGCGCGCCGGACGCGCAGCCACGACGCCGGCGTCCGCGCCCGGCGGCTCCTCGTCGGGATCGGCGTGTACGCGGCGCTGTCGTTGCCGTGGACCGCCCTCATGTTCGTCCCGGAGCGGCACACCGGGATGGGGGTCTGGCTGCCGCGGTACTTCGCCTGGTTCGCGATCGGGATGGCGCTCGCGGTGGTGACGGTGTGGGCGCGGCTGGACGAGCGCCGTCCCGTGGCCGCGGTGTGCCGCGCCGTGTCGGACTCGTGGGCGGCGTGCTGGGTCGCGGCGGCGATGCTGTACGTGGTGGCGGCGACGCCCGCCGCCGGGCCGCTCAGCCTCCAGACGCCGGACGCCTTCTGGACGTCCCTGCTGCACGTGGTCGTGTTCGGGCTGTGCGCGGCGGCGCTCGTGGCGCCGGTGGCGCTGGCTCCGGCGGACCACCCGGCGCTCGGCGCGATCCTGGGGAACCCGGTGATGCGGTTCCTCGGCAGGATCTCCTACGGCGTGTTCCTGTGGCAGCTCCTGATCATCGTCGCCTGGTACGACGCGACCGGCCGCGGTTTCCGGGGGAACGTCGTGACGGATCTGCCGCTGATGGCTGCGGCGACCATCGCAGCGGGGGCCCTGACCCACTATCTGGTGGAGTGGCCGGTGCAGCGGCTGACCCGGCGCCGGGCCCCGTCCCGCCCGGCGGACCCTGACCGGGCGCCGTCCAGCTGAGCGAGATCCGGCCGCCGGAGCCGCCGGGCGGCTTCGGGCGCCACAGCTCGACCGCGAGCCGCCCGACGATCACGAGCCCGAGCAGCTGCGGGGCGAGGTCGCCGAGCGGGCCGGACGGGGCCGCCGGGTTGTCGAGCAGGTCGAGCCGGACGCCGGCGGCGAGGCAGCCCGCCCCGGCGAGCATGGCGAGCGCGACCGGCCACGGCGAGGCGAGGGCGCGGGGCACGGCGGAGCGGCGGGTGCGGGCCCAGCCGCAGACGGCCGCCACGGCGACCGTGACGGCGAGGCCGGGCACCCCGGCGATCCAGCCGCCGAGCGCGGCGGCGAGGCCGATCGCCGCCCACGCCGGCCAGCCCGTCCCGGCGACGAGGGCGCGGGGCTCCTGGCGGCGCCGGTCGCCGCGCCCGCCCGGCCAGACGGCGACCAGCAGCAGGACGAGCAGCAGGCTGAGGCCCGCGACGACGGCGATCCGCTGCGCACGGTCGGGGGTGTAGGCCAGCTCGACGACGCCGCTGGTGCCCTTCGGGACGGCCCAGCCCTGCTTCCAGCCGTCGAGGCGGACGGCCCGCAGCTCGGTGCCGCCCACGGTCGCGCGCCAGCCGGCGTTGAAGTTCTCGTTCACCGTGAGGAAGGAGGAGGCGGCGGCGTCCACCTCCAGCCTGCGCGTGCCGGACCCCCAGCTGAGCACCTTGACCTGCTGCGGCGGCCGGGCCGCCGCGGCCTCGCCCGGCTTCGCGCCGACCGTCACCGTGTCGAGGCGGTAGGGGTCGAACGGCGTGGACGCCAGCCGGTTCCGGCCCGCCTGGAGCGCGGCCGGCGTGCACGCGCCGAACCGCAGCGGCCGGCCCGCGAGCAGGTCGCCGAGCGTGCCGGTCGCCCTGGTCTGGACGGCGGCGCCGCCGATCCGGAGCTTCGGGCCGTACCCGCACTGCAGCCGCAGCGGGAAGGCGCGGACGTCGGGGATCGGCTTGACGCCGGGAATGACGAGGTCGGTCACCTGGATGGGCTGGGCCTGGCGCTCCCGGAAGAAGGTGAACGTGACCCGGTCGGTCGTCATCGGGGCGAACGCCAGCCTGCCCTGGGCGTCGGACAGCCCTTCCCGGGTCTGGCCGTTCTCCCCCTCGACCCGGACGCGCATCGGCCCCGACGCGGTGGGCGGACGGGTGACGGTGACGGCCGCCAGCCGTTTGCGGCCCTTCCAGCGGACGGTGTACGTGGGCGCCTCGTCCCGCTCCCCCGCGATCCAGGCCGTCTGCGGGTCGCCGTCGAAACCCGACCTCGGCTGGTCGGCGGGGTGATCGGCCAGAACCGAGCTCGCGGCGACGGCCGGCTGCCCGCGGACGGCGGTGAACCGTTCGACGAGCCGCCGGTCGGTGAGCACGGCCGTCCCGGTGACGGCGGCCTTGCCCGGGGCGGCGGCGGTGAACGTCCGGTCGAATCCCGCCTCCTCCTCGTCGCCGGACCCGAGGGACGGCGAGCACACCCAGCGGCGGCTGCCCTTCACGCACTCGCCCGCGGCGCCCTGGGCCCGGCTCATCACGTACGTCGCGGGCCCGTCGACACCGGCGGGCGCGGGCATCGTGAAGGTGCGGGCGGGCCGCACTCCGCCGATCGACAGCTCCGCGACGCCCGCGCGGGCGAAGCCCGGAACGAGCGGCTCGGAGGCCAGCCCGAGGATCCGCAGCCGCACCCAGCGGGTCGGGCCGCCGGGTGCGCGGAGGGGCTGCCCGGTCACGATCTTCTGGACGTCCTGCCGCACCGTCCCGTTCTCGGTCTCGACGGCGACGCGCGAGATGCTCGGGCCGAGGGACCCGTCCTGGAGGAACGCGGCGGTGAGGCTCTGGACCTCACGGGGCCGGTCGAAGTCGACGCGGAGCCACTGCCCGACCGGCCCGTTCCAGCCGCCCGTCTTCCAGGCGGTGAACTGGTCGCCGTCGAGCGCCGCGAACGGGGTCGCCTCGGGCTCGCGCGCCTGCGGGACGGCGTCGTCGCCCGCCGCCGACGTGGACGCCGTGACGTCGCGGACGCCGCCGCCGTACGTCACGTGGGTCGCGTAGCGCCTCCAGCCCGTGTCCAGGACGTCGGCGGCCTCGCCCTCGCGGCCGGCGGTCAGCGTGGGGGACGTCTGG
Organism: Actinomadura sp. NPDC023710; assembly: GCF_040639875.1. Classification (NCBI taxonomy): domain Bacteria; kingdom Bacillati; phylum Actinomycetota; class Actinomycetes; order Streptosporangiales; family Thermomonosporaceae; genus Actinomadura; species Actinomadura sp. NPDC023710. Next base: position 167,458 of record NZ_JBFAGB010000007.1, on the reverse strand, counting down.
TGCAGCTCGCCGAAGTTGCGGCGCAGCAGGCGGGGCGAGTCGGTCACGACCGGGGCGCCCCTGAGGTCGGCGGCGTCGTCGTCCAGCAGGACGGGCCCGTCCGGCAGCGTGCCGCCGTCGGCCATGGCGAGCAGCGACTCCGGTCCTCCGTAGACGCGGACGGGGTTCGCGGCGTCGGCGAGGTTCGCGACGCCGGCGGCTCCGCCGACCTCGTAGACCTCCAGCGCCGGGTACTTCTGGTCGACGGCGGTGACCGCGTCGTCGGCGTCTCCCCCGACGGGCGCGCCGAACGCGGCGACCCTCCGCATGCCGGGCGAGTCGCCGAGCGCCTGGTGGAGGCGGGCGGGCCAGGCTCCGCGCAGCGTCTCGCGCCGCAGGTCGTTGCGCACCAGAACGTACCGGACGCCCATCCGGCCGAGAAAGGCGCTCAGGCCCGGCGACCCCTGCCCGGACCGGACCTGCTGGTCGATCGCGTCCAGCGCGCGCGTGTACCCGGGCGACCCGGCCGGGACGAGCTGCCGGACCCCCCACCGCGCCAGCAGCAGCGGCTGCACGACGTCGTCCATCGGGCGGCCCCACAGGTACTCGCCGAACGGCGCCCCCGGGACGGCCAGCACCCCCTGCCGCCCGGCCCGCGCGTTGATCCACGCCGCGGCGTCCCGCCAGTACCGGGGCACCTCCGTGAACTCGCCCGGCCCGGACAGGCCGTGCGAGGCGGCCGTGACGCCGATGCCGCCGAGCGCGACGGCGGCGGCCACCGGCAGGCCGAGCAGCGACTTCAGCGTCCTGCCGAACGCCGGCTCGGCCCCGCGGCGCAGGCTCCGCGCACCGCCCGCCGATCGGCGGGCGGCCGCGACGAGCGCGTGGGCGAGGCCGAGCGCGAGCGGCAGCCGGACGACCGCGTCGAACTTGTGCAGGTTGCGCAGCGGGGCGAGCGGGCCGTCCAGCAGGTCGCGGAGCTGCCCGGCGAACGGGCCCGGCAGGTCGCCGAGGTGCCCCATCGACAGGATCGCCAGCCCGGCGAGCAGCGTGAGCAGCAGGAACGTCCGTTCGGGCAGCAGCCGGCTCAGCAGCCCGGCGAGCCCGAGCGCGGCGGCGAGGCCCGTGCAGACGATCGCCACCGGGCCGAGCGAGAGGCCGTGCCCGACCGGCCACCAGACCTGCCCGTCCACGATGAGGTAGTTGACCCAGCGCTCCGCGCCGCGCAGCACGTTGATCAGGCCGGTCGGCCCGGCCGTCGTCCGCGCCTTCTCGGTGTAGGTCAGCCAGGAGAACCCGTACGTCCCGGTGAGCAGGAGGGGGGCCAGCCACCAGGCGACCGCCGCGCCCGCCGCCACCGACCACCACGCGAGCATCCGCGCCCGGAACGACCCGCGCGGCCGCGTCACCACGTACACGACGGGGACGACCAGCACGGCGACGGTCGCGGTCGCGTTGATGCCGCCGCAGCAGGCGATCGCCAGGCCCGACCTCGCCGCCGCCTTGAGCCGCCCGGTCTCCCCGGACGCGGCGCCGACCAGCGGCAGGACGATCCAGGGAAGCATCGCGACCGGCAGGTACTCCGAGGAGATCTGCCCGAGCGTGGCCAGCCCGTTCGGGGCCAGCGCATAGGCCATCGCCGCGAACAGGCGGGCGCCCTGCCCGTCCCCGCCGGCGCCTTCGCCGGCGCCGAAGCCGAGACGCCCCGCGAGCCGCCAGGTGCCGACGAACGCCAGGCACATCAGCAGCGCCAGCCAGAACCGCTGGGTGATCCACGCCGGCATCCCGACGACGTCGCCGAGCGCGAAGAACGGACCCATCGGGAACAGGTAGCCGACGGCCTGGTTCTGGAGCTGGCCGAACTGCTCGGGGTCCCACAGGTGCAGGGCGCGGCCGAGGAACCCGAGCGGGTTCACCGCCATGTCGATCTTGGTGTCGGCCAGGATCGCGCCGGGCCGGGTGCCGAACGCGAGCGCGGTCAGCGCGAGGCAGCACGCGAGGACGCGCAGCCGCTCCCGCACCCGGCCCGCGACGTCCGGGCCGTCCGGCACGGGTCGGCGGGACGCGCCGGCGCGAGGCGGATTCGCCTCTCCCACGGCCATGCTCGCCCCCTGCCCCTCTCTGCCCTTCCCCGGGTCTCTGTGCTCCCCCGGGCGTCAGCCAGGGTGTCCGTCACCGTACCTTCGGTCGCCCCGCGCGCCGGCCGGATCGGCCCGGACGGCGGAGGTGATGAGGCCCCGCATCCGGGCGGTGGTGCGCGCCCAGTCGAACTCTGCCGCCCACCTCTGACATTCCGTGGCGACACGATCGCGTTCCGTGCGATCGCCCAGGTCCTCGAGGGCGCGTCGGACGACGTCGGCCTGGTCGTCGCCCTCGCGGACGAGCCATCCGGTGGCCCCGTCGCGGACGGCGTCGCGCAGGCCGTCGACGTCGTGCGCGACGGTCGGGACGCCGAGCGCCGCGGCCTCGATGACGCTGAGGCCCCAGCCCTCGCCCTGGGATGTGCTGAGGTGCAGATCGGCACGGGCGACCAGGGCCGCCTTCACGTTCTCGGGGACGTAGCCGTGCGCGATGACGACCTTCTCCAAGCCGCGGGCTCTGATCCCGGCCGTGAGAGCGCCCGCCTCGGGGCCGTCCCCGACGATGTGGAGCCTCAGTCCGGGATGCGTCTCGCGAAGGGCCCCCGCGAGATCGAGGAGCAGAGGGAGTCGCTTGTGCGGGACGAGCCGGGTCACGCAGACCAGATCGGGGTCCCCGGCCGGCTCCGAGACCGCGCCGTCGGGATCGGCGACCACCGTTCCGTTGGGGACGACGTGGGTCGGCCCAGTCCAGCCCAGTCGCTCCCTCACGGCGCGCTCCGTGGACGGCGAGACGACCACGAGCGCATGGCGCCGGTACGTCCAGCGGCTCACCGGCCCCTCCAGGACTTGGCCGACCCATGCGAGCCATCCGGGGAAGTACAGGCCGAACTGAGCGTCGTGCACATGGTGGATGACGCAGAACACCGGGACACGGCGCGGCACGACCCATGGCGTGAAGAAGGGGATGCCGTTCTGGCAGTCGACGACCGCGTCGAAGCGCCGCCGCCCGAGGCGGAAACCCAGCATCCACAGCAGGACGAGCGGGTAGACGGTGAAACGGCCGCCGAGACGCACGAACTCCACGTCCTCGATCCGTTCCCGGCGTTTCTGGCCCGGCGCCCTGCTCGTCACGTAATGGACGCGGGCTCCTTCACCGGCGAACCGGCGCGCCAGTTCCCAGGCGTAGCGTTCGGCGCCGCCCGCAGAGGGATGCCATGGATCCCGCCAGTTGACGACCGCCAGCCGCAGGTTCTCGCTCATCCCGTCTTCGCGCGCGACGTGGGAACGTTCTCTGCCAGTGCGACCGCGTTCGACAGGGCGACCGGATTCGACAGGGCGATGGGCTCCGACAGGGCGACCTGCACCGGACCCGGCTCACCGAACACCGCCCGCAGCGGCACGACCGGGATGTTCGGCCTCACCGGAATGACGGGCAACCTGACTCCGGCGCGCGCGCGGATCCGGGCCAGGTCGAGCAGGCACCGCAACGAATGCCGCCGGACCGAGAACGTCGATCCCGGACGGTCACGCCAGATCACCGGGATGTCCGTCACGGACGCTCCGCGCCGCACGCAGTGGGCGAGGAGTTCGACGTCGAACGAGAAGCCCGACGTGCGCAGGTCCGCCGCCGCGGCCCGTCCCAGCGGGCCGTAGAAGAACTTGAACCCGCACTGGGTGTCGGGGATGCCGCCCACGAGGTCGCGGACGATCCGGTTGAAGATGATGGCGCCGAGGCGCCTGACGGGCAGCGCGTACCCCTGGACGACCGACCGACCGTGGCGCCTTGACCCGACCACGACCGGGCGGCCCTCGCGCAGCAGGACGATGGCTTCGTCCAGCGCGGCGAGGTCTGTTGCCATATCGGCGTCCATGAAGCCCACGTAAGGGGCCCGTGTCGCGAGCAGTCCGGCGCGGACCGCCGCTCCCTTTCCCCGGCGCTCGCAGCGCACCAGCCGGACGGGGACCGGCCCGTCCCAGGACTCGACGATGCGGGCCGTCCCGTCGGTGCTGGCGTTGTCGACGACGATGACCTCGGCCCGCGCCGCAAGGCCCGCGAGCTTGTCGCACAGCAGATCCAGTCCCGCCGGAAGCCGGTCGGCCTCGTTGAAGGCGGGAACGACGATCTCCAGAAGTGCGGGCCGGTCACGCCTGATCCCCATCAGGGCCTACACGTCACCGGGAGCCGTAGTTGTACAGCGGCTTGATGACGGGGTCCTTCTGGGAGGCGCTTGCGAGCTGGACCGCGCCGAACGAGGCTCCGGAGGCCAGCAGGACGCCGACGATTGCGGCGATGGCGATGCGCATCAGGGGGTCCTTCGTCGGGGGCGGGGTCTGCGGGGCGTGATACCGCCGAGTAACGGGAAGCTCAGAGTAGTCCTTGAGGCCGTGATTGACCAGAAAACGGCGAGACTCGTCAGCACCCACGCGGCCACCACGGGCGCGACCGGCACCGCGTCCCGGGCTCCGCCCGCGGCTCCCTCGATCCGGTATACGACCAGGTCAGGGCCGCGCAGTACCTCCATGGCCGCGCCAGAGGGACGGTTGGCCCCCGGCTCCGCGTCCACGACGACGTACCGTACGCCCTCGTCACGCAGCGTCGCCGCGGGCGGTGTTCCGGTCCGCGCCGAGGGCGCGAGCGCGACCGCCCTCGGGTCCTCGGGCGCGACCGTCGTTCCGCCCACGGTGACGGCGTCGTCCACGATGACGCGGCGGTGCAGGTAGCGGGGCATCGGGTCGAGCACCCGGCGCCCGTGGTTCCAGGGGAAGCTCCGGTAGGACGCCCAGGGCAGGACCAGCACGTCCCCGGGGGCGGGGTCGCCGTCGATGATCCGCCGTGCGCGCGCCCAGTCGTCCGGGTATCGGACGGACCGCAAATCGCCCGCCGCACCCCACGCCAGCGTCGGCAGCAGGAGGACCGGGACCGCCACCGCGGCGACGGCCACTCCCGGCCACCGGGCCTGGGCCGCCCGGTCGGCGGCCACCCCCAGCCCCACGGCGACCACGACGGAGAGCGGGGCCGCGAACTGCTGCCCGTCCCGGAGGACGGCGAACCCGGGCCAGAGGTCGATGACGCCTTCGAGGACGGGCGCCGCCACCGCTCCCAGCGCCGCCACGACGAACCCGGCCGCCGCCGCGACGGCCGCGCCCCGCCGCCAGCCGGGCTCCCGGCACCATCCCCAGTAGGCGGCCAGTGCGACCACCACCACGACCAGCCAGATCGTCGCGATGACCGGTGCCCCGTAGCCCCTCGGCACCGTCTCGCCGTTCCACACCCCGCCGAGCAGGAGCAGGCTGCCGAGCGTTCCGAACGGAGTGTCCGCCCTGGCCGCGAACAGGTCGACGGCCGTCCCGTCCCCCGGCAGGCCCGCCGGGCGCAGGGCCCCGGGGATCAGCCAGGGCAGGCTGAGCACGCCCGCGGCGGCCACGACCCGCAGGCCGGCGCGGAGACGCTCGGCCCCCGGCGGGGTCACGAGGGCGACGGCGAGGGCCGTCATGGCGGAGACCGCCAGGGCCGCGAAACCGCCGATCGCGGCGGGGAGGAGGGCGCGGACGAGACGGCGCCCTCCGCCGGGCCCGTCCGTCCGCGCGGCCGCGGCCACCACCCAGGGCAGGGCCGCGTAGCCGAGGAGGAGCGCCCACTGCCCGAGCAGCAGGCGTTCGGCGACGAACGGGTTCCAGGCGTAGCAGACGCCGGCGGCCAGGCGCGGCAGCAGCCGGGGCGACGGGACCAGCGACGCCGCCGACGTGCACGCCATCACGAAGACCGCCAGCAGGACGAGCTTCTGCACCGCGTCCGCCGGGACGACCGCGGCGAGCGCGGTGACGAACGCGTCGCTCGGCACGTGCCGGGGCACGACCCCGGTCAGCCCGAACGTCAGGCGTGTGAACGCAGGGTCGGGCACGAACACCATGTCGTAGGACAGCACGAAGCCGGGCGCGAGCCCCGGCCCCAGTGCCGCGAGCCCGAGCCCGAGGCCGGTGAGGACGGCCACCAGGTGCCGCGTCCGGTCGGTCAAGCAGTCCGCTCCCGCATGTGAGCCTGGACGCTACCCGACCGGCTCGGGGTCGCGGGGCAGGCCGAGGATCCGCTCGCCGATCACGTTCAGGTTGACCTCGGTGGTGCCGCCGCCGATCGTCATCGCCCGGGAGGCGAGCAGGTAGCGGGTCCAGCGGGCGCGCAGGGGATCGCGGCGCCCGCCGGTCAGGGCGCCCTCCTCGCCGAGCAGCGTGAACCCGAACTCGGTGGCCTGCTGACCGTGCTCCATCGCCACCAGCTTGCGGACGTTCGCCGTCGCGCCCGGGTCGGTGCCCGACAGCCGCTTGAGCGTGGCGCGCAGCCCGAGCAGGTTGAACGCGTGCTCGTCGCAGGCGAGGCGCCCGATCCCGTCGCGGACGACGGGGTCCCCGTCCAGGCCGAGTTCGGCCGCGAGGTCGAGCAGCTTGGGCAGGTCGCCGCCGAGCTGGAAGCTGCTCGTCAGGCCGACCCGCTCGTTCGCCAGCGTCGTGCGGGCCACGCGCCAGCCCTCGTTGACCGGGCCGACGACGAGGTCGTCCGGCACGAACACCCCGTCGAGGAAGACCTCGTTGAACACGGCGTCGCCCGTGCACTCGCGCAGCGGGCGGACCTCGATGCCGGGCGAGGCCATGTCGACGAGGAAGTAGGTGATCCCCTCGTGCTTGGGACGGTCCGGATCGGTGCGCGCGACGCAGATCCCCCACTGCGCCTCGCGGGCCAGCGACGTCCAGATCTTCTGCCCGGTGATCGTCCAGCCGCCCTCGGCGCGCTCGGCGCGGGTCCGCAGCCCGGCGAGGTCGGAGCCCGCGCCCGGCTCGGAGAACAGCTGACACCAGATGATCTCGCCGCGCAGCGTCGGCGGCAGGAACCGCCCCTGCTGCCCGGCCGTCCCGTACTGGACCAGCGAGGGCACGACCCATGCCGCGATCATCAGCGGCACCGGCCGCACCTTCGCCGCGCCGAGCTCCTGCTGGATCACGATCTGTTCGAGGGGACCGGCGTCCCGTCCCCAGGGCTCCGGCAGGTGCGGCGTCACCCAGCCGCCCTCGGCCATCGCGGCGCGCTGTTCGAGCGGTTCCATCGCTGCCAGTTCGGCGACGCGGGCGCGGATGTCCTCGCGGACCGGCGCGGCCTCCTCGGCCAGTTCGATGCTCATCGGGCGCCGGACGCCCCTGACCGCGAGCGCGGCGACCTCCGCGCGGTGCGTGCCGGCCCGTCCCAGGAGCGCGCGAAGGGTGAGGGCCCGCCGGTAGAGAAGGTGGGCATCGTGCTCGTAGGTGTAACCGACGCCCCCATGGATCTGGATGCTGCCTTCGGCGCAGGTGACGGCGGCGTCCGCCGCCAGAACGGCCGTCACTCCGACGGCGTAGGCGCGCTGGTCTTCTGGCTCGTCCAGAGCGCGCGCGGCGTCCCACACCGCCGCCCTGGCGCGCTCAACGGCGATGAGCATCCGCGCGCACTTGTGCTTGACGCCTTGGAACTGGCCGATCGGACGGCCGAACTGCTCGCGCAGCTTCGCGTACGCGACGGCGTCGTCCAGGGCACGTCCTGCCACGCCGCATGCCTCGGCCCCGAGGAGGACGGCCGCGAGAGCGTGCACGTCCACGCCGCTGACGAAGCACTCGTCCGGAAGGGACACGCCCTCGACCGTGACCGATCCCACCGGACGGGTGATGTCGAGGGACTCCAACGGCTCGACGGTGACATCGTCCCGCCCGAGGACGACCCACCGGTCACCGGCCGGGAGGACGAAGAGGTCGGCGAGCGGGGCGCCCAGCACCGGCTGCACCGTCCCGGAGACGCTGGAGCCGTTCGTGGCGAGGCCGCCGGAAAGCCCGACCGCCGCTTTCCGGGCTCCCGCGACGAGCCCGCGCACGTCCGCCCCGGCCGCGTGCAGGATCGCGGAGGCGAGCACGGTCGGCGCATACGGGCCGGGAGCGAGCACCCGTCCCAGTTCCTCCAGTGCAACGGCCTGTTCCAGGATCCCGAAGCCCTCGCCGCCCACGTCCTCGGGCAGGTGCAGGCCGAGGAGCCCCTGTTCGGCGAGCGCGGGCCAGAAGCCCGCGTCCGCGTCCCGGACGGCCTCCCGCGTGACGGCCCGCTCGGCGAAGCCGCGCACCGACGCCGCCAGCGCCTCGTGTTCCTCGGTCAGCCCGATGGCCATGGCCACACCTTTCTCAGGGGTGGCCCAGCGTATGAGAACGGGATTCGGTTGTCAGGAGGCGGTCGGCCGGGAGGCCGTCGGTCAGGAGGCGATCTTGAGCTGCCCGAGGAACCGGTTGACGTCCGGCCACTGCTTGCGGTGCGTGTTCGGCATCGACGCGAACACCACCGCCGGCGCCTTCCGGCCGGTGTCGACGACCGCCATGACGACGATCTCACCCGTCGCGCGCACCCCGGACCGCTTGTAGGTGAGGTACGAGGCGACCAGCCAGCCCTTGTGCCCGTCCACGTTCAGCGCCTGCGACGCCAGGGGCGCCGACTTGTGGGGGAACGCGTAGTACTGCGCCTCGTAGCCCTTCGCGGCCATGCCGGCCACGGTCTTCACGCTGTCCGGCCCCTGGTAGGCGCTCTGCAGGCTCGGGATCAGCGTGCCGGTGAGGAGCTGCCCGTACCAGAACCGTCCCGCGTGCCGCTCGGTCAGGAGGATCTGCTGCCCCGACCATCCCGGCGTGCCCAGCTTGTTCTTCTTGGTGGGCACCTGCCAGGGGGCGGCCAGCCGCGGATACGACAGCCCGGAGTGGGCGTCGTTGACCCGCCCGAGCATCCGGCTCGGCTTCCCGGCGAACGTCGCGAGGCGCTTGTCCGGCGGCATCTCCGCCTGCGCCGCCTCGGACTGCTCCGCCGCGGCCCGCCGGTCGGCGTTGCCGGACGTGTCGGAGGTGTCGGCGGGCTCGTCGTCGCCGCTCTTCATGAAGTAGACGCCGCCGGCCGCGAGGAGCGCGACCACCAGCAGGCCGACCCCGCCGAACAGCACGAGCCGGGAGCGTCCGCCGCGCTCGTCCAGGACGTCGCGCTGCGGCTTCGGCGAGCCGCCGAGCTTGGCGTCCGCGGCGTCCTCGTCGGCCATCCAGTCGGGCATCTGCCAGTTGCCGCTGCTCGGCTTGCCGGGCTTCGCCGGCTGCCCGGACCCGGTGGGGACGGCCGGGACGTACCTGTCGTCGGCGTCACCGTCGTCGGCGCCCTCGTCGAAGAGCGACCCCTCCCACTGGGGCGCCTCCTCGGCCACAGGCGCCACCTTGACGTCCTCGGGGTCCGGCTCCTCGCCCGCCGCGGTCTCCCGGCGCCCGGTCTCGACCTTGCCCCAGACGTCGTGCGTCCCGGCGCCCTCGCCGGACGCGGAGAAGTCGGTGCGGCCCGTCGGCGGGGGCACCGGCACCTCCGGCACCTTCGGCTCGGGGAAGGCCGCCTGCGGCCCGGTCGCACCGTCCGCGCCGTCCCGCGGCTCGCTCTCGCTCATTTCGGTCCAGCGCACACTGCGCTCCCCCTGATCGGACATGCGGCACACGTTACGCCAAGATCACTCATGCCGTTCCGGCCGGTCATCACGCTCAGGACACATCTTCTCATCGCCTCGGTGGCGGCGTCCCCACCGCCTCACCCGGGACTCGTCAGGCCCGCCTCGGCCGACGGGTCGTCGGCCAGGCGTTCCCGTGCCAGCAGCGTCCCGCCGGCCACCGCGCCGGGCATCGCGAGCACCGCGCCCAGCGGGATGAGAAACACCACAAAGGTCGCCGCGCCGAACCCGACGGCGAGCGGGCGGTGCGCCTTCAGCCGCGCGAACCGGTCCCGGCGCCGCAGCCCGCGCCGCTCCAGCGCGATCGACGTCAGCTCGCCCGCGAGGAAGTAGCCCGACACCAGCGCCGCGACCACCGGCACGACCGTCTGCCCCACCACCGGCAGGAAGCCGCAGGCGAAGAACACGATCGCGAACACCAGCGCCACGGCCCCGAGGATCAGCGCGTCCTTGACCGCCCGCCCGATCTGGACCAGCAGCGGGACGTCCGGCTCCGGCGGCGCGCCGCCCTGCGACTCCTCCACCCGGACCGCGATGGACTCGTAGAACGGGTCGCCCACCAGCAGCGTCATCGCCGTGAACGTGATGATCGCGAAGAACAGGGCCGACCCGTACAGCGCGATCCCGGCCACGACCCGCACCGAGGTCCGCGCCGCGTCCGACCAGCCGTCGGCGAACCCCGTCACCCATCCGGCCAGGTCGTCGATCCGGTACGCCAGGAAGACCAGCGCCGCGACGTACACCGCCAGGACGATCAGCGCGGGGATCAGCCCGAAGAGCCACTGGGCCGGGTGCCGCGCCACCCATCCGATGCCGCGCAGCAGGTAGCCCACGCCGTTGAAGAAGTCCTTGAACGCGGACGGCCGCTGCCGCGGCTGCGGGGCCGGCTGCGCGGGGCCCGACTGCTGCGCGGGGCTGGGCTGCCGGGGGGCCGGCTGGGGACTGGGCGGCGGGCCCGGCTGCGGCGGGCCGGTCCAGGCACCCGGCCGGTCGGGCGGTCCGTACGGTTGGCTCACGCACCCTGACCCTATAGGGCAGGCAGCCCCACAAGGCGGACAGAACGGTCCCACACCGCCCGCCGCAGCTCCGGATCCTTCAAGGCCTCGACCGTCGGCAGCATCCCCGCGCCCGGCGCCGAGGTGTAGTAGCCGCCGCTGCGCCCCTCGAACTCCTCGTCCAGCGCGAGCCGCAACGCCATCCGCGCCCCCTGCGCCGGGGTCCGCATCACCGGGGTGTGCGAGAACAGGGCCATCACGCGCTCGGTCCCGCGGACGTCCCTGCCCAGACTCGTCGCGACGAAGCCCGGGCAGACCGCGTTCGCCGTGACGCCGCTGCCCTCCATCCGCCTGGCCAGTTCCTGCGCGAACAGGATGTTGAGCAGCTTCGACCGCCCGTACACGCGCAGCGCCCCGGCCGGGCCGTACGATCCGGGCTCGGCCATCCGCTCGACGTCGAGCCGGTCCGAGAACCGGTGCGCCTCCGACCCCACGACGACCACCCGCGACGGCGCGCCCTTCTCCAGCAGCCCCAGCAGCAGATTCGTCAGCAGGAACGGCCCCAGGTGGTTCGTCGCGATCACGCGGTCGTACCCGTCCGCGCTGACCTTGGCCCGCAGCAGGTACACGCCCGCGTTGTCGACCAGCACGTCCAGCCGGTCGAACCGCTCCTCCAGCGACGCCGCCACCCGCCGGACGTCCATCTGCACCGACAGGTCCCCGATGAACGTCTCGACCCGCGCGCCCGGCACGTCCGCCGTCAGCTCCTCCACGGTCGCCGCGGCGCGCAGCTCGTTCCGGCAGACGATCCCCACCAGCATCCCCGCCCGGGCCAGCCCCCGCGCGATCTCCTTTCCGATCCCGGACGTCCCCCCGGTGACGATCGCGATCCTGCGCTCCATCCCCCCACCGAACCACCCCCCGCACCCCCGGGCAACAACGCGGCGCCCCTGGCACCGAAGTGGAACACGTTCTACTATTCCGCCATGAGGTTCACCTACGCCGAGGCCATGACGGATCCGTCGTTCTACCTCCCGCTGGCCAAGGCCGCCGAGGAGGCCGGGTACACGAGCATGTCGGTCGCCGACTCGCTGGTGTACCCGAAGGAGTCGGACTCGGTGTATCCGTACACCGCGGACGGGAACCGGGAGTTCCTGGAGGACAAGCCCTTCATCGAGACGTTCACACTGATCGCGGCCATGGGGGCGGTGACCACCCGGCTGCGGTTCACGCCGTTCGTGCTCAAACTGCCGGTGCGTCCCCCCGTCCTGGTGGCGAAGCAGGCGACGTCGATCGCGTGCCTGACCGGCGGGCGGCTCGGCCTCGGCGTCGGGCTCAGCCCCTGGCGCGAGGACTTCGAGGTGATGGGCGTCCCGTGGGAGCGGCGCGGCAGGCGGATGGACGAGGCCATCGACATCGTCCGGGGGCTGAGCGGCGGCGAGTACTTCGAGTACCACGGCGAGCACTTCGACGTCCCGGCGATCAAGATCTGCCCGGCGCGGCCCTTCCCGATCCTGGTCGGCGGGCACAGCGAGGCCGCGCTGCGCCGCGCCGTCGTGCGCGGGGACGGCTGGATGCACGCGGGCGGCGGCGACGACCTGGACGACCTGCTGGCCCGGCTGGACCGGATCCGCGAGGCGGAGGGCAAGGCCGGCGACCCCTTCGAGGTGCACGTGATCTCGATGGACGCCTACACGCCCGACGGCGTGCGGCGGCTGGAGGACAGGGGCGTCACCGACGTGATCGTCGGCTTCCGGACGCCCTACGCCAAGGGTCCCGACACCGAGCCGCTGGACAAGAAGATCGAGCACCTCGAACGGTTCGCCGAGACCGTCATCGCCAAGACCGCCTCCTGACCCCGAAACGAGAACACGTTACAGTGGATGCCATCGCCTGGGACGCGCCCGACTCCGACCACCCGGCCCGCCGCGCCGCCCGCGCCTCCATGACCGCCGTCGCCGAGGGCCGCAAGGACGAGTGGCTGGCCCTGTTCGCCCCGGACGCCCTCATCGAGGACCCGGTCGGCCCGTCCTTCCTCGACCCGGAGGGCGCGGGGCACCGAGGCCCGGACGGCATCGAGAACTTCTGGAGCTCCTTCATCTCCACGATCGCCGGCTTCCGCTTCCGCATCGCCGACTCCTTCGCCAACGGCCCCTGCTGCGCCAACGTCGCGACGATCACGACCACGACGCCCGACGGCGCCACGATGACCATCGACTGCGTCCTCATCTACACGGTGGACGACGCCGGCAAGATCACGTCCCTGCGCGCCCACTGGGAGCCCGACCGAGCCATGGCCACCCTCACCACGCCGTGATCCTGCCGGCACCGGTCAGCGGCGGCCCCCGGACCGTCGTTGCGCATGGAAGCGATGGTCGCGCCGGACCAGGTCACCGATCCTGTGCTGGGCTTGGTGATCGAGGGTGCCGGCCGTCCGGGAGACCTGGTCCAGCAGGGACCGGATTCCGATGCTGACGACGTCGACCCCCGGCTGCCGGCACGTGCCGAGTTCCGCTCGATCGTGCATGACGACGACCGCGGTACGCACCGGGACGGGCGTGCCGCGGGAACGCAGGAACTCCTCCAGCGCTCCGGCGACCTCGCCGACCTGCCGTCCCCAGCTGCGCCCCCGGCGGTCGGCCAGCACGCCCGACTCCACCCGGTTTCCGTAGCGGTCGAACTTCTCGAACCGCCAGTCGTCGCCGGTGACGTGCACCCGGACGCCGCGGCCCTTCACCTCGACCGCCCAGACGCCGCCGGGCCCGACCAGCAGATGGTCGACCTCGCCGCGCCGGTTGGCATAACCGCGGAACAGCGTCCAGTCCCCGCGCAGGGAGCGTTCGAGTTCGGCCGCCACCCGATCCTCGGCGTCGACGCCGGCCTGCTGCTGCGCGCGCCGGTGCATGACCGTCGGGTCGGCCACCGGCGCGGTCCGCTGCAGGGCCTGCAGTTCACGGGCGTCCCTGAGCCACCTGCCCAACTGCCACCATCGGCGTGCGGCCTGCTGCCGGCGGCGCAGGGCGTCCACGGCCCGGGCATGATCGGCGATGTGGTCTCGCCGGCGGGCCAGCGCCGCGTCGGTCTCCTGAAGTTGAGCCCCCGGATGGTCTGACAGCACTTCGATCCGCATTGACCAAAGATACTGCGAACTGCGAAGTAGGCCCGACTTCCGAAGAAACTCACCGGCCGTTGCAGAACAATCTTGTCCCATTTCGGCCAGTTATGGGCGTTGGATGTCACCTTTTCGTTCATTCTGGCGGGCGGTTCCGCGACCTTATCGTCGGGGCTCGTCCCCGGCGGGAGACCGGGGAGAAGGGGGTTGGGATGAATCCTTCGACCAAGCCGCAGACTCTGATCGGCAAGTACCTGGCACGCGAGACCGATCGGACGAAATGGGGCGACGGCGAGTACGCGCCGCAACAGAACTTCCTTGGCGACCTGTCCGGGAACACGGTCGACCACTTCGTCAACGGAGTGGCGTACTTCAAGGCGCTCGAAGGCGAGATCGAGGCCCTGTGCGCGTCCAACGCCAAGGGCCGGTACCTGTACTTGACCGCGTGGTGGCTCGGCCTGGCCAAACTGCCCGCCGACACCGAGATCCAGGCCTTCGGTGAGTTCGGCAGCACCGTCGTCCAGCAATTCCCGGTACTGAAGGATCTGACGCGACCGGTGCGGGTCGGCGCGGAATACCCGCCGCTGACGCTCCCGAGCGGCGCGCTTCTCTCCAGGCGCCTGGAAGAACTGCACAAGTCCGGCGCCGATGTGCGGATCCTCGCCTGGGTGTCGCCGTTCGCCGCCCGGTACGCCGTCCCCGATCTCGGCGGGATCCGCATCGTCAACGCGCAGACGCTGCTCAGCGTCGCCGAGATGCGCAGCCGCTTCGGCGAGCAGGACGCCGGCAAGGTGATGGTCAACATGACCGCGCACCCGCTGGGCGCGGTCCACTGCAAGCTGGTGGTGGCCGGCGACCACAAGTCCACGCGCGCCTTCACAGGCGGCATCGACCCGGTCATGGACCGGACGGCCCCGACCTGGCACGACCTCGCGGTGCGGGTCACCGGGCCCGCTGCCACGGCGGTCCACCGCTTCTTCCAGCAGCTGTGGGCCGAGAACCTCAAGCTGCCGGCCGAGGACTTCCTGGTCGACCACCACCCGATCGCATCGCGGCTCAAGACGGCCGTGCCGGTCCCCGACCCGCCGGAACCACCGCGCGGGGACGGCACCGGAGCCCACGTCCAGGTGCTGCGGACCGTTCCGCAGATGCGGTTCTCCTCGTCCGGCCCGGAGTGGCTCTACGACAAGAGCTCGGTGGTGCGGGCACTCATCACCGCCGGCGTCGGCTTCAGAAAGGAACCCATCAGTTTCGCGCAGGACGGTCTCTTCGAGTTCAAGGTGGCGCTGGAGAAGGCGATCGGCCAGGCCGAGAAGTACATCTTCATCGCGGACCAGGCGTTCAGCAGCGAAGAGATCATGGGCTGGATCAACGCCCGGATGCTGGCGAAACCGGATCTCAAGGTGATCCTGCTGCACGGCGGAGACCCCGCCGACCCTCCGAGCGGCGACATGCCGGAGGCGGTCAACGGGCACCTGATCCCGCACGTGCCCACGGTCCTCTTCGGCGGGCCCAGCGGCCTGCGGGGCGTGGAGATCTACGGCTGGCCCGGCACGACCGTGCACTGCAAGGTGACGATCATCGACGATGTCTTCTGCGTCGTGGGCTCGGCCAACGCGATGCGGCGCAGCCTCTACACCGACACCGAACTGTCCGTCGCGGTCCTGGACGCCACGGACACCGGCCTCGTCCGCCGCCTGCGCCGCGACCTGTGGGCCAAGTACTGCGGGATGACCCTGCCGTCGGAGATGCTGCTGGTGGGCGCCACGCAGCCGGGCTACGACGAGCTGCTCGACCTTCACGACTCGCTGTCCCTGTGGTCCCCGACATGGGGCGGCGCGCTCCCGTCCCACGTCAGGCTGCTGCCCGGGCTCAAGGGCTTCCACCTGCCGATGCCGGTGACCGTGCCGTACTCGCCGCAGGAGCACGACCGCAAGGACACCGACTCGCGCATGACCTTCTGAGCCTCGCCGCGCCGGTACCGGGGGCGTCCGGACTGCGGACGTCCCCGGCCGGGCGCGCCCTTGTCCCACCCCTCGCTTGACAGGTCGGGACGTCCACGGGTACAAAACCATCTGGTTATAGAACCGGAAGGTTGACCTAGTGAACACCAGCACTCTGGACACGACGTTCGCCGCCCTGGCCGACCCGACCAGGCGCGCGATCCTGACCCGGCTCACCCGGGGCGACGCCTCGGTGGGCGAGTTGTCCGCGCCCTTCGCCATGAGCCAGCCCGCCGTGTCCAAGCACCTGCGCGTCCTGGAACGTGCCGGCCTGGTCTCGCGCGGCCGGGACGCGCAGCGGCGGCCGTGCCGGCTTGAGGCCCGTCCCCTCCGGGAGGCGCTGGACTGGCTCGCGGACTTCCGCCAGTACTGGGAGGAGAGCTACCAGCGGCTCGACGAACTGCTCGCAAGGCTCGAAGAGCAGGAGGACTCGTGACGGCGTGGCCGCCCCGCGGGGCGGGCCTCGTGGTCAGCGCGCCGTCGGGCACCGAGATCCTGCTCAGCAGGACGTTCGACGCGCCCCGCCGGCGGGTGTTCGACGCGTTCACCCGTCCGGCACTGCTCAAGCAGTGGCACGGCGCCCGCGGCTGGACACTCGTCGTCTGCGAGATCGACCTGCGTCCCGGCGGCACCTGGCGTTTCGTCTCCCACGGCCCGGGCGGCGCCGAGATGGGCTACGGCGGCGTCTTCCTCGAGGTGGACGCGCCCGCGAGGCTGGTGCAGAGCGAGATCCGCGACGGCTGGGAGGCCGGCGAGGCCCTGGTCACCACCGTCTTCGACGAGCGGGACGGCCGCACCGCCATGAACATCACCGTTCGCTACCCCACCCGCGAGATACGCGACAGCGTGCTCCGCAGCCCGATGCGGCGCGGCGCGGGCCAGTCCTACGACCGACTCGACGACCTTCTCTCGAAAGGACACCACCCATGACCGAGCCGCAAACCCCGGTAACGCCCGTGCGCCCCGGGATGCTCCTGCTCGAACTCGTCCCGGTGCCCGTCGCCGACATCGACCGGGCCAAGGAGTTCTACACCGCTCTCGGCTTCAACGCCGACGTCGACGTGCGACCCGCGGACGGCGTCCGGTACGTCCAGCTCACACCGCCGGGCTCGGCCTGCTCGATCGCGCTGACGGAGGGCCTACCGGGAATGGACATGCCGGTCGGGACGCAGCGCGGCCTGCACCTGGTCGTCAGCGACATCGAGCAGGCCAGGTCCGACCTCGTCAAGCGCGGCGCCGACGTGGACCCGGTGGAGGACATGGGCGGCGTCTTCTACGCCCGATTCGCCGACCCGGACGGGAACACCTGGACCCTCCAGCACATGCCCTGGCGCCCCTGACCCCGCGACGACGGCCGACTGGGCTCGCGGGCACCGAGGCCTGGCGCACCGCCTCCGTGAGAAGATCCAGCGCAGTCTGTGCTGGTACTGACCCTGGAGGCGAGGATGTACGCGGTGTCCCTCGGCGGCGACGGCGCGGAGCTGCGACCGCTCGAACCATGGCAGGCCGACGAGTTCCTGGCCCACATCGACCGAGGACGAGACTTCATCGGCCAGTACGTCGGGCTTCCGGACCGCGTCACGGACCTGAGATCCAGCCGCGCGCATCTGCAGGCGTACGCCGACAAGGCCGCGGCCGACCGAGGGCGCATCTACGGCATCTGGGCCGGCGGCCGGCTGGTGGGCGGGGTGCTCTTCGTCACGATGGACGTCGAGCAGGGCACCGCCGAGGCCGGCTGCTGGCTGGAACCGTCGGCCGCGGGCAAGGGCCTGGTGACCAGAGCGGTGCGCACCATCATCGACTGGGCCATCGAGGAGCGCGGCATCCACCGCGTGGAATGGCGGGTCTCGACCGCCAACCAGCCCAGCATCTCCGTCGCCGAGCGGCTGGGGATGACGAAAGACGGCACCCTGCGAGAAAGCTACCTCTACCGCGGAGAACGGCAGGACACCGAGGTCTGGTCAGTGCTCGCCCCAGAGTGGCGGGCGACCAGGCAGGCGTCCTAGAGCCGCTCCCGGTCAGCTGCGGTCTTGGGCTATGGTCCAGCGGCCGGACGTCGCGCGGGGTGCCGGGCGGGTTCCGGGGTCGCCTCCGGAGGGGAACACGGCGATCGCGACGTACACGTGCTGACCCTTGCCGAGGCCCTTGGGCATGGCGCCGGTGACGAACTGGGCGCCACTGGTGGCCAGGGCGTCGGCACGGGTTTCGGTCCACACCCCGGCCGACCGACCGTCCTCCCAGTCGTGGACCTCGAACCGCATCTGGTACTCGTCGCCGAGGCTCATCCCCTCGACGCCGACGATGGCGGTGATGTCCGCCCATGTCGAGAGCGGAGCCACGTAACCGGGATAGCCGTCGGGGCGGCCCTTGTCCGGTTCGGAGTGGGAGTCGGCAGGGTCGGCGTGGGTGATGTCCCAGTTGAGGACGGTGAACCGTCCCCATGCCAGAGCCTGGGACCTGGACTTGCCGTAACTGCTGCGGATGGGCACTTCGTCCTCCTCGCGTGACCCGAGGGCCAGCGCCTTCAGCTCCGCGAGCGAGCCGCGGAAGGCGTTGACGTCGCAGTGGCCCGTGATGCCCGGAACCGAACCGCTGGACGAGTACTGCAGGATCGAGATCGGCTCCCCGCCGTACGGCGTCCACCACGAGGCGGGGACCTTCTGGTAGAGATCGGCCGCGGAGCCGGAGCCGGAGACGTACCGGGACTGCCAGAGCGTGTCGAAGAAGCCGAGATCGGGCCGGCCGTGCTCCTCCCAGTACCAGCGCGGGAAGTAGCCGATGACGGGATGGCCGCCGGTGCGGCTCTTCAGCTCGGCCACCCAGGCCCTGGCGGTGGACGCGTCGGCGCCGGACGCCTCGACGTCGAGCGCGACGGCGAGACGGGACACGTCACCGGCCTTGGCCAGGAAGTAGCGGGCCTGCGCGGCACCGTCACCGCCGTGCAGGAAGTGGTAGGCGCCCGGCACGAAGTCGCCGCCGAGCCCGAGCATCCCGGAGCGGTTGTGGCTCCAGGCCGGATTCACGTAGTCGGTCGATTCACTGACCTTGGAGAACGCGAACCGGACCCCCGAGCCCTGGACGCGCCGCCAGTTCGGCCTGCCCTGATAACTCGCCACATCGACCCCGTAGAGCACGGCCGTCTCCCTCCTGGGGCACGTGGTGTTGCTGTGGGACCACGCCCTAAGGAGACGCTACGGTGAGCGACCATACGGTCACACTCTCCGATACGCTAGGCGACCGTTACGAAACAGGTCGTAAATATCCTTGCCGTGGCCGCCCCGCAGCTGCCGACATCCTTCGGCGCCCTGCCCCCCTTCGGCCACACTGAGCCCATGGAATATGTCGGCCGGGTGCCCGCCCCGCCGCTCGACCGCTTCATCGACGACATCTACTGCCTGTCCGGGAGGCCGCGCCACCGCCGGGTGAACGTGCCGCCGATGCCGTCCGCGCACCTGTTCGTCAACCTGGGCGAGCCTGCCCGCCTGTGGGACTCCGACCCTTCGGTGCCCCCGGCGGTGTTCGCCGACGGGTGGTTCATGGGCGTATGGACCCGGCGTTTCCTCATCGAGCACCCCACGCGGGTACGGCTGGTCGGAGTGCACTTCAAGCCTTGGGGGCTTTCGCCGTTCGTCGACATGCCGGTGACCGAGCTGCGGGACCGGTGGGTGCCTGTCGACGCCGTCTGGCGGCGGTCATTGGACCGGATCCGCAACCAGGTCGGCGAGATCGCCTCGGCCACCGAAGCGCTGCGGGTCGTGGAGGAGGAGCTGCGATCGCGACTCGCCGAAGCGCCCTCGCGAGGTCTCGGCCTGGTCCAGCACACCGGCGGGCGCCTGGAGTCCTCCCACGGCGCGGTCCCCGTCGGCGCGCTGGCCGATGCCGCCGGGGTGAGCGGCAATCACCTGGCCGCGCAGTTCAAGTCACATGTCGGGGTCACCCCGAAGCGAGTGGCGCGGATCTACCGCTTCGCTCGGCTGATCCTGTCCGTGGACGCCCTGCGCCCGGTCGACTGGTCGGACCTCGCCCATACGGCGGGCTACTTCGACCGGGCCCACTTCAGCCGGGAGTTCAAGGACTTCACCGGCCACACCCCGACGGAGTACCTGGCCCTGCGGCGCCGGTTCCCCTCCGAGCCGGGGTTCCCACCGGACAGCGGCCCGATGCCCGCCGATTGATTTCTTACATGCCCCGTCGCCCCCGGAGACGACAAGATCGGAGGCAACGACGCAAGGAGACCTGAGGGGGACCTGTGGGCACAGTGATCATGCACAGCGTCATGTCGGTCGACGGCTTCATCGCCGACGAGAACGACGAGGTCGGAACGCTCCACGACTGGTACTTCGACGGGGACATCCCGATCGTCGGAGGCGGCGACGAGGAGTACGACCATTCCGGAACCGCAAGCGGCATCAAGGTCTCGAAGGCATCGGCGGAGTACGTCCGGTCGACGTGGGACACGATCGGCACGATCGTGATGGGCCGCACCCTGTTCGACCTGGTGAACGGCTGGGAGGGCCGGCCGCCCGCGGGCGACCACGTGGTCGTGGTGTCCCACCGGCCCAAGCCCGAGGGCTGGCACCCGGAGGCGTCGTACCACTTCGTCGACGACGTGACGGCCGCGATCGACAAGGCCCGGGAACTCGCCGGGGAGCGCACCGTCGCCGTGAACGCCGGCGACGTGGGCGGCCAGATCCTCGCGGCCGGCCTCGTGGACGAGGTGGCGATGGACGTGGTGCCGGTGGTGTTCGGGGCGGGCAAACGCTTCTTCGGCGGCGTCGATCGGCAGCACCTGCTGGAGGACCCCCACGTGGTCATCCAAGGCGAGCGCGTCCTGCATCTGAGGTACAGGGTGCGCCGCTAGCCTCTGGCCGCCGGTCCCGTCCGGGCGCCGTGCGGCGCGGTGTCATCGGGATCGTCGGCGGTCTGGCCGGCGACCTTGTAGGCCGTTCCACTGGCCGGCCGCAGGCCGCACGGCATCCGGTACCAGTCCGCCTGCTTCGCGCCGTACCCGAAGTCGGAGTCGTCGGCCTGGTACACGCAGTCACCGATCGTGGCGTCGGCTCGCCGGCCCTGGACGGCCCAACCCTGGTCTCACAGGCCGATGTTGCTCTTGGCGCCCATGTAGGAACCGGCGCCGGGGAATCCGGCCTTCGCAAGGCCGACGAACCGCTCGCCGAAGCCGAGCGACACCAGGTCGGCGAGGCGCAGGAACTCGACCCCGCGGATCGGCCGGGAGTCCGCCGCCCCGGCCACGACCGTGCCGCCTACCCGACGCGCCTCGAAGGTGATGTGCAGGACGTGCACATCACCGCGAATGTGATCGCAGACGTACAGCAGCCGGCCGACCTCGACGTCGATACCGGTCTCCTCCCGCATCTCCCTGACCAGCGCCTCGGCCAGCGGCTCGGCCTCTTCCACCTTGCCGCCCGGCAAGGACCACGACCGCCCGGTGTCGGTGTCCTGGTCCAGCAGCAGAACCCGGTCGTCCTCGATGACCACGCCGGTGACCCGTACGTCCACGCCAGCAACCTACCGGGCCGCACGGAGAACACGACGGGCCACCGGGAAGGCGAGGGAAGCGCCGACCACGCGTAGTCCATGGTGACCGAGGCGGTGGTCTCATGGACGGGCGGCGTCGCCGAGCTGATCTTGGAACGCGATCGCGCATTCCGCAGCCTCGCCACGTCGACACCGTGCCCCCTCACGATCCCGGCCGAAGGGCCTCTGGTGGGCCCCCGGTCAGGCGGAGCAATTCCGAAGCTTGCCCTTTACCCGATAGGTGCACTTGTAATAGAGGGTCCAGAAATCGTAGGCGATCGCCTCACCCTTGTACACGTTCTTCTTCTGTATGTCGCATCGGAGACCGGTTCCCGAATGAGGCGACCCCATGCCCAGTACCCCCGTGTCCTGCCAGACGTGGAACTTCCAGCCCTTGAACACCTGATTCACCTGGATGGTGTAGAAGGCCTTCTTGGTCAGGGCGACGTCGTAGGTGATCCGGACCGACTTCTCCTGGCCCACTTCGAACGCGGCGCCGGAGGAGATCTGCTCGTACGTCGCCCCGAGTGTGGCGGTGGCCTTGGTCGTGACCTTGTCTTCCCCCGAGTACGTGAGCTTGTTGCCCGGGCCCTCGCCCGTGGCCCGCCACGGGTGCTTGTTCGGCTTGTAGTAGTGGGTGCCGACGTACTGCCCCTTCTTGACCCTGCTGGTCACCGCGCAAGGCTGGCCGGCCTTGCGGCCGGCCCCCGCCTGACCCGCGCCCATCCCGCCCGTACCCGTCCCGCCCGCGGACCCGCCGTGCTGTTCGGGCCCTCCCGCGGGCGTCACCACGGAGTCGCCGGCGACCCGGCCCGCCTGTACGGCGGGCCCGTCGTCCAAGGCCAAGCCACCGGCGTATACGCCACCGGCGGCGACCACCGATCCGACGGTCCCCGCCACCACGATCTTCGCGATCCTCTGCATTTGCCGTTCACCTTTCCGAGCAGTCCCGGATTCACTGGTTGACGGTTCAGTACGCTAACCAGCGAAAATTCGGGACGTTAGGGCCTCGGGGCCCAAGAACTCGTCTGACCCGGCCCTAATCCGGCGTCCGCTCCCGCACCGCAGGACAGGCGATCGCAGTCGACGACGCGCGGCTCACCGACTCCAACGACCGCGCAGAAGCCCAGACGGCGGCGTAGACGAAGTGGTTCTGCACGGCACGCCGCGGCGTGCGATACGCGGGACGACGCCCCGCCGGCGGAGCCATCGCCGCAGGTCGGCGGAATCGTAGGCTTTGTCGGCCCGGGCCTTGGCCGGTCGCCGTCGGCGTGGACCGCGGCGGGAGCGGATCGGCGGGATGGCCATGAACAGCGGCTTGAACGGCTCGACATCGGCGACGTTGGCGGCCGAGACGCCCACGACCAGCGGCAGGCCCCCGGCATCGGACAGGACGTGGAACTTGCTGCCCTTCAGGTCTCAAGCACTCGGCTGAAGTCCAGCTCGCCCTTGCCCTGTACAGTCTCTTATGTCCGACACGAAAAGCGTGTCGGTTTCTCGCGCAAATAAGAGGGTGATTAACATGAATCAGGGCCACCCGCCTCCCGGGCTTCGGGTATTGATAACGACGAATGAGCCCTGGGGCACCTACCACGTGCAGCCACTGCTCGACGAGGCCGCGCGGCGCGGCTGGGAGCTCATTCAGGTGGTGCCCGACGTGTCGCGGATCAAGCCCGGGGATCCGGTGCCGACCGCGACACCGCGAACGGCACCGCCGGCCGATCTGCTCGTGGTCGCCGGGGCCGGTGACTGGCCGGTGGAGGTCGCCGGTCGATTTCCGAGGCTACCCCTGGCCGCCAGCGGGCTCGCCTATCTGGGGCCGCGGGAAGCCGCCGACGCCGGGCGGCTGCGCCCGCGGCTGCGGGCGATCACCGCCGCGTCGCAGGGGGCGGCCCTTGCGTTCGCAGGCCATCTCGGCACTCGGCGGACGATAACCGTCGTCGGTTCCCCGCGGACCGATGATCTGCCGAAGCGGGTGCCCGAGCCGGGGCTGGTACTGGTCCTGACGAGCGTCACCCACCCCGACTCGACAGGTGAAGCGGCGCCCGGCACAGATCTCCTGCTGGCGGCCGCGGAGGAACTGCGGACGGCCGGCAAGCGGATCATGGTGGGTCTGCACCCGAGGGAGGACCCCGCGTTGTGGGCCCGCCATGAGATCAGCCAGGTCTCGTCGCAGACTGCCGCGGCACGTGCTGAGGCGACGATCGGGATTCCGGGAACGGTGTTCCCCCTGATCGCCGCCGTGGGCACACCTCTCGTGGGGTGCACCGATCCCGCGCTGAGGGTTCCCGACTATCTGCTCACGGTCTGTTCGTCCACCATCGATGATGCCGCGCTCGCGGTATCCGCGGTGAACAATGCCCGACTTCCGGCGTCTGAGACGCTGCGGGAGGGCATCGGGCCGGTCGGCGGATCGGCGGGTCGCCTATTCGACGTCTGGTCGAAGGCGGCACGAGGGGATGTCGTCGAATTGGCGTGACCCTTCGTCCCAGCTCCACCCCTGTGGTCACCCACTTGGGGTGGAACACCCGCTGCTCGGGCGGACCGGTCGCATGGCGGTCCGCCTGGGCGGTCCTCTCGCCTCCTTCGCCGCGAACGGCGGGAGGAACCCCGCGTCCCAGCGACCGGCATTTTGCCGTCATCGCCGGGACGCTTCTCGTCGCCGCTCTGAACACAGTCGGCACGGTCTTCCGTGCCCGTGCCTCACGGCCCGGAAGAGGCCGTCTGCGGGGATTGACACTCCCGGCGGTCGTCCGGACCGGGCCCTGCCCTATACACCCATGGGCCTCGTCCACGAGGTGCTCCGGGTGTATCCGCCCGCCTGGCTGCTCGGCAGGGACCGCGCGCGGCGGCTCGGTCGGGAAAGCGCCCATCGGCTACCTCAACGTCCCTCCGTCCACACCGATGGACGCGATGACCGCCCTGCCCCACAGCGTGCCCGCCGCAACGCCCCCGGCACATTCCAGTTCCGTCACCAGCCGATAGTGATCGTCTTCGTCCACGTACTCACCAGGCTCGTCCCCGTCGAGGTCGCCGGCATCGGGGGCGTCTTCCTTGTATGCCGGACCCTGGACCTCCACAGCCGGACCGGTCCCACCGATGACGAAGAGGGTTCGTCCGCCGAGCGTTGCCGCGCGAGCCCAGCTCACACCTCCGCCGTCCGCTCCCTCCAGCACCGCACCGGTTTCCAGATCCCACTGCGCGAAGTCCTGGTGCTCCCCGCCACCGCCGACCACCGACGACGGCTGCGCTGATCTGACTGAGCTCAACGAAGGGGAACTCTCGGGGCGGGACGTCAAGCCGATGCTCGGCCCATTGATCAGTCGTCGGGTCCCAGAAGAAGGCGCGGTGTTGGTCGGTACCGATGACGAGCAAGTGACCGTCACGGTCGACGAGGTCGAAATCGAGGAGGGGACTGTCAGAGGGCGCTCTGCTGGACACGACGGCTCGGAGTCCAGGCATGAGCGCATCGTAGACACCGAGCCCGACGATCATGGTCGGCTGCCACAGGACATGATGGCGGTTACTGACGCGCCTCAGTTCGACCGGACGACAAGATTCCCCGATGCATCAATCTGGCCGTGGCCGCTGAACGTGCACTGGCGATCAATCCAGACGACGCCATGGCCGGGCTGGCCGAGGCGACGTGGGCCAAGTGGGATGACGCCGCCGTGACTCCACCCCGGTACCCGTTCAGCACCGGCCTGAGCGGGATGTGGTCGCCGACAAGGCCGAGCAGACGGCAGCGGCCGCCACAGCAACTGGACGCACAACGGCCCGACCGAAACACAAGTTTCGGTCGGGCCGTTATAGCTGGTGGAGGTGGCGGGAATCGAACCCGCGTCCTTCGGTGATGGGTCAGGGCTTCTCCGGGTGCAGCCTGCTTAGCGTTTTCTCAGTCCCGGCGCTCACGCAGGCGTGTCGCCGACGGGCTCAGTCGCTGTTGGGTGTCCCTACCGGGCCCGCGACCGGACCGGCAGGTGAAGTCTCCTTACGATGCCAGACCCCGGGACGGAGACGCTCCCGGGCTGACAGAGTTCACTCCTCGCTCAGGCGGCGAGGGCGAACTCGGACTGCTTCTTGTTGGCAGTTATTGGTTTGCTGTCACAGGATTAACGAGGTCACGACAGCAACCCTCGACCCGCTTCCCCTGGCTCTAACGACCGAAGTCGAAGCCGGTCACCCCCATGTTCAGTTGTCAAAGCGTCCGTCCGAGGACGTCCACACGATGACGCTACAAGGATAACGCGTGCGGGGGCAACGTGATTCCCTCCGGACACACGTGAACCCCGGTGGACGCGATCGGTGTCGCGTCCACCGGGGTCGACCGGCAGGGTCGGGCCGGTCCGGACGGCAGAGCCTCCCCCGAGACGAGGCTCTGGTCTCATCACGGCGACTGAGTCCGCAACCCCCCAAGCGGTGGCTCAGTCACCCGTAAAGACGCACGCAGGGGGCGGGTTGGTTGCGTCCCGTCCGTAAAGAGCCGACAAAGGACCTAGCCGCCCAGGAACTTCGCGGCCAGCGCCGGGGTGTTGACGACGCCCTCGACGGCGATGGCGAAGGCGCGGTCGCCGCTGGAGCCGACGAACCAGGAGACGGTCTTGGTACGGCCGCCCTCGTTGTAGGTGGTGAGGGCGGCGACGCCGACGACGTCACCGGAGACGCGGGCGCCGCGGGCGTTGCCGCGGGACGCGGTGCGGCTCAGGACCTTCTTGAGGTTGGAGATGGACTCGGGCGGCAGGCTCTGGGCCTGCGGCGCCTGGGCCGTCGTGGACGGGTCCTTGAGGACGTAGGGCGGCCGCCAGGTGCCGCTGTAGGCGGCGGCGGCCACCATGGCCATCGCCAGGGGGCTGACCTGGACGGCGCCTTCGCCGACCATGGCCGCGGCCTTCTCGCCGTCGTTCGCGGGGGCCGGGACGGAGCCGGTGAACGCGGGGACGCCGAGGCCCCAGTTCTTGCCCAGGCCGAGCTGGGACGCCTCCCGGAGGAGGGTCTGCGCGTCCACCTTGCTGCTGAGCTGCGCGAGGGTCGTCTTGCAGGACGCGGCGAAGTGGTTGGCGAAGCTGCTGTCGGGGCGGGCCTTGTTGGTGAAGGCCTTGCCGCCGACGGTGAGGGTGCCGGGGCAGGTGGTCTCGGTGGACTGCTTCATGCCGGCCTGGGAGAACAGCGCCTCCGCGGACACGATCCCGAAGGTCAGGCCGGGCGGGTAGTGGCCCTCGAAGGCGAAGTTCTGGCCGCCCGTGCCGCGGTTGGCGACGGCGAGCACCTCGCCGGTGCTCGGCCGGACGGCGACCATGGACGCCGGGAACTGCAGGCCCGCCAGCGCCTCGTCGGCGTGGCGCTGGTAGCCGGGGTCGAGGGTCGTCTGGACCTGCTGCGGTTCCTGGCCGGGCCAGGAGCGCAGCTGCTCGGTGCTCTTGCCGGTCTCGTCCTGCGCGACGACGCTGACGGTGGGCGTCCCGGCGAGGCGGCGCTGCTGGAGCAGCTGGATGCCGCTGACGCCGATCGTGTCGCCCGGCTGGTAGGGGGCGCCGACCTGCTGGAGCCGGTCGGCGGTGGCGGGGCCGAGGTTGCCGATCAGCTCGGGCGCGTACGCGGGCGCGATCGGCGCGCGGACGCCCTGGAACCGCAGCCCCGGGATGTGGGTGAGCCGCTGGATCAGCGCGTTGTGCGTGGGGACCTGCAGGGTCAGCAGCGGCAGGTACGTCTGCGGCGGGGCGGACCGGACGCGGCCGAGGAGGCGCTCGGAGTCCAGCCGCCGGCCGCCGTCGATCTTGGTCTGCTTGGCGAGCTGGTCGATGGTCTTCTGCGGGTCGGCGAGCTGCCCGGGGAACACCCCGACCTGGTACGCCCCGATCTCGCGCAGCGCGGAGCGGCCCTGGGTGTCGGTGATCGGGGAGCGCTTGGGCACCTGCGTCACCACGGCGAGGCGCTGCCCCGGCTTCAGCTTGGTGTTGATGATGGACGAGTCCCAGACGACCTTCCAGATGCCGCCGACGCGGCGCAGGTGCATCAGGCCGGGGTACTCCCACGGCTGCCCGTTCTCACCCAGGTCGATCTTCACGGTGAAGCGGGCGTCGGCCTCGTCGCCCTTCTTGACGATCTGGTCGACGCCGGAGCCCTCGACCTCGGTGCCGAGCGACAGGCGCAGGGACGCCGCGTCCAGCTGCTGCCGGACGCGGCCGAGCGCGTCCTCGACCTGCTTGCGGTCGGCGCCGACCGTCCGGCCGGCCGCGGCCTCGTAGTTGCCGACCTGCCAGGCGATGAGGAAGTCGCGGACGGCGGGCATCGCCGACGGCTCGGCCCAGCACCCGGTCGTCATCGTCCCGACCAGGGCGCCGCAGGCCGCCAGCGCGACCGCCCGGCGCCGCGCGGGCGAGAGAAGCGGCGTCCGGGCCCCGGCACGGGCCCGCCTCCGGCCTCGGTTCGTCATCGACACCCTTCACCGTCTCCTGAACCGGGCCGCCGCAGCCTTCTGCATCTCCCGCTCGGCTTCCCGCTTGGCGATGGCCTGGCGTTTGTCGTAGGACTTCTTACCACGGGCCAGGCCGATCTCGACCTTGGCCTTCCCGTCCTTGAAGTACAGCGAGAGCGGGATCAGCGTCCAGCCCGGCTCCTCCGACTTCGCGATGATTTTCTGGATCTCGCGGCGGTGCAGCAGCAGCTTGCGGCGCCTGCGGGGCGCGTGGTTGGTCCAGGTGCCCTGCGTGTACTCGGGGATGTGGACGTTCTCCAGCCACACCTCGCCGTCGCGCACGTGCGCGAAGCCGTCGGCCAGGGAGGCCCGGCCGGCGCGCAGGGCCTTCACCTCGGTGCCCATGAGCACCATGCCCGCTTCCCACGTGTCGTCGACGTGGTAGTCGTACCGGGCCCGCTTGTTCTGGGCGATGAGCTTGCGCCCGGTGTCGTTCTTCCGCCCGGTGTCCCGTGCCACGTCCTCAGTCCTCGTCCCGCGTCGTCGTCTTCAGCCCGGCATCGTCGCGTGGAGGCCGCGCAGTACCGTCCGGGCGCGCCGCTCGGCCGCCTTGGCGGGGCGGTCGGCGGAGACCTCCACGTCGGGTTCGATACCGACCCCGTCGAGGTTACGGCCGCTCGGGGTGCGGTAGCGACCGACGGTCAGCTCGATGACCGACCCGTCGGCGAGCCGGAGGGGTTCCTGCACCGAGCCCTTCCCGTACGTACGCGATCCTACGATCACCGCGCGGTCGCGGTCGCGCAGGGATCCCGCGACGATCTCCGCGGCGCTCGCGGTGCCCGCGTCGACGAGCACGACGAGCGGGGTCCGGGCGTCGCCGGGGGCGGTGACGGTGCGCCGCTGGACGGGCCTGCCGCGCGGCTCGTAGGTCACGACCGGGCCCCCGGCCAGGAACGCCGACGCCGTCTCGACCGCCTCGTCCACCAGCCCGCCGGGGTTGCCGCGCAGGTCGAGCAGCACGCCGCCGTCGGGACGGCCCGCGGGCGAGCGCCCGGTCACGGCCGCGCGGACCTGCCGGCCCGTCCCGCGGGTGAAGGCGCCGACCCGGATCATCCGCGCGCGCTCGGAAAGCTCGGTCACGGTGACGTCCCCTCCAGAGACCTTCGTGCGGACGAGGTGGAATCTCCTGGTTCGACGCTCGCGCTCCACGGTGAGTTCGACCGTCTCGTCCGGACGCCCGCGCAGCGCCTCGGCGACGCGCGAGATGTCCCAGCCGGTCACGGCGGCGTCACCGACGCGGGTGACGACGTCGCCGGCCTGGACGCCGGCGCGGGCGGCGGGGGTGCCGGGCTGGACGCTCGCCACCAGCACGCGGGAGTCGCCGTCCTCGCTGCCGAGCCACAGTCCGACGCCGCTGTAGCGGCCGGTGAGGCGGCCCTCGACGTCGTCGTACTCGCGGGCGGAGTAGTAGTGCGCCCACCGGTCGCCGAGCCCGCGCAGCATGCCCTCGATGGCGGCGCGGTCGAGCGCGCCGCGGTCGACGGGCCGCGCGGACCGGCCGCCGATCTTCGTGGCGGCCTCGTCCAGGACGGAGCCGCCCCCGGCGACGGCCGCGTGCCGCTCGGAGCCCGAACCGCTCACGACGCCCGCGCCGTAGGCGCAGACGATCGCCGCCGCGATGGCGGCGCCGCGCAGCACACCGCCCGGTCGCCTGCTCAGCGGGGACACGGGCGCGACGGAGGCGCGGAGGGGGTCATGCGGCCAAGTGTAGGGCGGCGCCGCGGCCCGGATCCGGCGGTTGGGCCGGATCCGGCCGTCACGTCAGATTCGCAGGTATCTGCGCAGGGTCAGGAACGAGGAGACGGCGCACAGCAGGACGCCGAAGCAGATCGACACGATGATGACGAGGATCACCACGCTCCAGCCGAGCTGGCTGACGAGCTGGACGTCCCCCGCGAGTCTGTCGACCAGGAGTTTCTTACTGAAGATCAGCAGCACCGACGCGAACAACCCGCCGATCAGCCCGGCGATCGCGCCCTCCAGGATGAACGGCAGCTGGATATAGGTGTTGGACGCCCCGACCAACCGCATGATCCCTGTCTCCCGGCGCCGGTTGAACGCCGACAGCCGGACGGTGTTGCCGACCAGCATCACCGCCGCTATCACCTGGATCAAGGCGATCGTCAACGCGGCGACCTGCAGGCCGTTCAGGATCCGGAAGAACCGCTTCAGGATCTCCTGCTCGTTGATGACCGAGTCGACGCCGGGCTGGTTGAGCATCGCCTGCGCGACCGCCTTGTACTCCTCCGGGTTCTTCAGCTTCACCCGGAACGAGTCGGGGATGTCGCCCTCGCGGGTGCTCTCCACGAACCCGGGCGAGCCGGCGAAGCGGTCCTTGAAGCGGGTGTAGGCCTGCTGCTTGTTCTCGTACTGGACCTGCGAGACCTGCGGCATCTTCTCCAGCTGCGACTTGAGCGTCTGCCGCTGCTGGTCGGTGACGTCCTGCTTCTGGCAGACGGGGTTGGAGCTCGTCTTCGCGCACAGGAAGATCGAGACCTCGATCTTGTCGTACCAGTAGCTCTTGGACGCGGAGACCTGCTGCCGCAGGAGCAGCCCGGTGCCGAAGAGCGCCATGGCGATGGCGACGGTGATGACGAGGGAGATCGTCATCGTCATGTTCCTGCGGAGACCGATCCAGATCTCCTGGAGAACGAACTGTACGCGCATGCCTCGCTGTCCTTGATCGCCGTTGCTGGGCCGGGAGCCGGGCGGCCGCGGGATGCGGCGTGGGCGGCTTCCTTTCGGGCACCCCTCTGGGTTTCCTACGACCCGGCGGGAATCGATGGTTCAGATGTCAGTGCGCCCGTGTCGGCACGCCTGTGTCAGTACGCCCGTGTCAGTACGCCTGGCCGTACACGCCGCGCGACTGGTCGCGGACGACGCGGCCGTCCTCCAGCTCGACGACGCGCTTGCGGAAGGCGTCGACGATGGCGGCGTC
The DNA here is from genome assembly GCF_040639875.1 of Actinomadura sp. NPDC023710. NCBI lineage: Bacteria > Bacillati > Actinomycetota > Actinomycetes > Streptosporangiales > Thermomonosporaceae > Actinomadura > Actinomadura sp. NPDC023710. Next base: position 136,805 of record NZ_JBFAGB010000007.1, on the reverse strand, counting down.
GTGGGTGGCCATGACGACGGTCGTACCGGTCCGGTTGATGCGGTCCAGCACCTTCATGATGCCGATCGAGGTCGCGGGGTCGATGTTCCCCGTCGGCTCGTCGGCGAGCAGGATCATCGGGCGGTTGACGAAGGCCCGCGCGATGGCGACGCGCTGCTGCTCGCCGCCGGACAGCTCGTCCGGCATCCGGTGGGCCTTGCCCTCCAGGCCGACCAGGTCGATGACCTCGGGGACGACCTTGCCGATGAAGCGCCGCGGCTTGCCGATCACCTCTAGGGCGAACGCGACGTTCTCGAAGACGTTCTTGTTGGGCAGGAGCCGGAAGTCCTGGAAGACGCAGCCGATCCTGCGGCGCAGGTGCGGCACCTTCCAGTTGCTCAGCCTGCTCAGGTCCTTGCCCGCCACGTGCACGTGACCCTGGGAAGGACGCTCCTCCTTCAGGACGAGGCGCAGGAAGGTCGACTTACCGGAGCCGGACGGCCCCACCAGGAACAGGAACTCGCCCTTCTCGATGGCGACGTTCACATGCTGCAGGGCGGGCCGGTTCTGGCTCGGGTAGACCTTGGTGACGTTGTCGAAATGGATCACGGCTGCATCACGGCGGTTCGCTGTAGGGGTTGGGGAGCGGGCCGGCCCGCGGCCACGGAAGCGTCCGTGGCCCCTTGCCTGCGCCGCCCGGCTTCACGGCCAGGTGGGACGCGGAGCCTTCGAGCAGTGTAGAGGGGAGAGGCGACCACCTCGTCCCACTCGCAGTGGTACGGGCGTCCGGGGCCGGCACCGCGTCCGATCAGTGCGTGACGTCCGATCAGTGCCATGTGAACCGTCTCCCGACGTCCGGCCGTTTTATACCGTCTAGCCCCCGGACTTGCCGGAACGACCATACAGTCCGGCTACGCTGGATGCTGGCGAAAGATACCTAATAGGTGGACGAACGACCAGACAGGCCGACGCTTCCCGTACGGACCACATGCCGTTGCCGAAGATTGGGGCCCACGACATGAGCTGCGAACATCTCATCTGCGCTCGGTGCTCGAACCCGGTGGTGGAGGGACGCTGCCCCACCTGCCGGGAGGCCCGCTCGGAGCTGCACGACCACGGCCCGTCCGTGCCGCCCGCCGTCGTCCTGGCGGTCCTCGTCGCGCTGCTGTTCGCGGCGCTCGTCCTGCAGCGCGTCTACGGCTGACGGGGCCCGGCGCCCCACGGGCGTCACGGCTTCTTGATCGGCGGCGTGCCCGCCTTCGTCACGGCGCCGTCGTCGGCGACCATGTGCGCCTTCGGCCGCGCGGCGCCCTTCTTGCCCTTCGGCGGGTCGTACGCGGCGAAGTGCAGGGTGGCCGTGGTGTCGACCTCGTTGCCCTCCACCGTCCCGTCGAGCAGGTGCTCGGCCTCCTGCGGGATCTCCGGCTTCGGCGTGCCGGGGTCCTTGGCGATCAGCGAGGTGTTGCGGAACAGCGAGTAGATCACCAGGCCGCCGCCGTGTTCGGTCCGCAGCCCGAAGTAGGGGAACGGCGTCGCGGTGTAGACGGCGGTGTAGGTGATGTCCTTCTTCTTGGCCTTCTTCTTCGCGCGCTTGGCCTCCTGGTAGAAGCCGGTGGTGACGGGATTGGACCGCATCACCTTCGCGGCCACGCTGCGCGGTCCCTCGGCGGCGATCGTCGCCTGGATCCCTCCGACGTCGCGGGGACGGATCAGCACGGAGGGGTCCTCCGCGCTCATGGCGGTCGCGTACCCGGCGGCATCGACCGCGATCTCCGGCTCCTTGGCCTTCTCCTGCAGGAGGGTCGCGAGCGTGAGCTTCCAGTGGTCGGACGGCCCGCGCAGGATGAAGCCCATCAGCGCCCTGCGCCTGCTCTTGGGCTGGTCCACGACCGAGCGGTCGACCGACACCACGAACCACTGCGGGTAGGCGGCGTCCTTCAGCTTCGGCACGTACACCTTGGGCTTGCCGTAGACGAAGCGCCGCACCGGGTCGCCGTCGTAGGCGGCCTTGCGGAACTCCGCCGCGGTCAGCTGGGACTGGCCGTCGGACGTCCACGTCAGCGCGAGGCGCTCGTCGCCGGCGGCCCTGGCCACGTCCTCGTCGGTGACGTAGGAGCGGAACGCCCGGTCGGCGACCTGCGGGGTGAGCGCCACCGGCGCGGGCGGGGACGTCTCGGGCATGGTGACGGTCGGCCGCGCCTCCGTCCTGCCCTCGGCGCAGCCCGCGGCGGTGAGCAGGGTGAGCAGCGCCCCGGCCGCGACCACCCGCAGGAAGCTGTGCAAAGACCCGTCCCCCGGACCCAGAATCCAGGGCCGGCCGCCCTCGGCCGACCTCCTCGGCCCGTGATTCTGCCATCCGCATGGTATTGACCGGACCTCCGGTCGCCCGCCACGAGGCGATAAGCAGTGCCGGGACGGCGATAAGCTCGGACCGTGGCAGGCATCGAACCCGAAGAACAGCTCAAGGAGCTCGGCTCGACCCTGTCCAGCATCGAACAGGTGCTGGACCTCGACGCCATGCGCCGCGACATCGCCGAACTGCGCGAGCAGTCGGCCGACCCCGACCTGTGGAGCGACCAGGAACGCGCCCAGGCGGTGACGCGCCGCCTGTCGTACCTGGAGAGCGAGCTGAACCGGGTCGAGGGCCTGCGGCAGCGGCTGGACGACGCCGCCACGCTGTACGAGATGGCCCGGGAGATGGACGACGCCGACACGCGCACGGAGGCCGACGAGGAGCTGGCGGCGCTGCACAAGGCCGTCCAGCAGCTCGAGGTGCGCACCCTCATGTCGGGCGCCTACGACGCCCGCGAGGCGCTGGTCACCATCAACGCGCAGGCCGGCGGGGTCGACGCGGCCGACTGGGCCCAGCAGCTCCAGCGGATGTACCTGCGCTGGGCCGAGCGGCACGGCTACCCGACGGAGATCTACGACACGTCCTACGCCGAAGAGGCCGGGATCAAGTCGACCACGTTCGCCGTGAAGGCGCCCTACGCCTACGGGACGCTGCGCGGCGAGCACGGCACCCACCGGCTCATCCGGATCTCCCCGTTCGACAACCAGGGCCGGCGGCAGACGTCGTTCGCGGGCCTGGACGTCGTGCCGGTGGTGGAGCAGAGCGACCACGTCGAGATCGACGAGAGCGAACTGCGGATCGACGTGTACCGCTCGTCGGGGCCCGGCGGCCAGGGCGTCAACACGACCGACTCGGCCGTGCGGATCACCCACATCCCGAGCGGCATCGTCGTCTCCTGCCAGAACGAGCGCAGCCAGCTCCAGAACAAGGCCACGGCGATGAACGTCCTGCAGGCCAAGCTGCTGGAGCGCAAGCGCAAGGAGGAGGCGGAGGAGCTCTCCGAGCTGCGCGGCGAGGGCACCACGAGCTGGGGTACGCAGATCCGCAACTACGTGCTGCACCCGTTCAAGATCGTCAAGGACCTGCGCACCGGCGTCGAGGTCGGCAACACCTCCGGGGTCCTGGACGGCGACATCGACGAGTTCATCGAGGCCGAGATCCGCTGGCTGCGCCAGCAGGAGAGCGCCTGACCCGAGATCGCGCCCCGAGCGGTCCCCCACCTTTTCCCGCCGACTTTCGTGTTCGCAGAGTGATCACATGATCACTCTGCGAGGATGCCGGGTGGTCCGGACCAACGTCGCCATTCGGGGGGCCTCATGGCCGCACGCACTCTCGTTCCGATCCTTCTATCCGGCCTGATGGCCGCCGCCGTGAGCACCGGTTGCTCCGACAACACCTCCTCCGCGGCTCCGGGGAAGCCGCAGGGGGCGCCCGCCCTCACCAAGGAGCAGGCACAGCAGGTACTCGCGTCCTTCGCCACCGGCATGAACCAGGCCGGGTTCAGATTCAACGGCAGGGCGCTGCGCACGGTCGAGACCGACCCGCAGCTCACCATGGACGTCGCCGCGCTCAAGCTCCGCCGCGCCGTCCGTCAGCGCCCGCCCAAGGTGTCCTTCACCCACACGACCTTCTACATCCCGCGCCTGACCGGCTACCCGCACTGGTTCGCGGCCGACGCCGTCAGCGGCAAGGGCAAGCAGGCCCTGCGGCACGCGCTCCTGTTCACGCAGGCCGGGCAGAACGCGCCGTGGCTGCTGGCCTCCGACCCGTACCCGTCCGAACTCGCCCTCGGCCGCGTCGCGCTCGACCCGCAGGGGTACGCCACCCCGGTCGCCCCCGACGTCAAGGACCTCGCGGTCGCCCCCGCGAAGCTCCCCAAGGCCCATGCGGCGCTGCTCACGGACGGGCCCCGCGCCTCCGGAGCGTCCCTCCTGGCGGACGGGGCGAAGACCAGCGAGACCTACAAAGCGCTCAAGGCGGGCGAGAAGACCCTCGCCGGGCGCGGCGTCACGCTCTCGTCCCGCTTCTCCCCCGCCGAGTACAAGGTCTACGGGCTGCGCACCAAGGACCGCGGGGCCGTCGTCTGGTACGTCCTGAAGCAGAACGAGGCATACTCGTCGGCCCAGCGGGGCAGGCTGGCCGTGAGCGGCGACCTCATCGGACTCGCCCCGTCCACCACCGCCCGGACGCGCCTGGACACCACCGTCCTCGTGCAGTACCTGGCCACCGTCCCGCCCAAGGGCCGCGCCACCATCAGCGGCATGTACCGCAAGGCCGTCACCGCCCAGGGCTCCTGAACCCCGTCGGGTGCCGGCCGGCCCGCTCCTCCTGACCGCTGCAGCGGAACCGGCCGGCACTCGATGGTCTCTTGCTTTTTTCTCCTCCTTCGGGCCTGGCGGCCCTCCATCGTCGATAAAAGCGGGCGATCGCTGGCATCGCTCCGGCTCGCCTTGCGGCTCGCTTCGCGATCAGATTCTTGCTTCGCTCGAATCTGCCTTCGGACGCGATCGCGGGACCCCAGCTTGTTGGGTGGTTCTGCGGTGGCCGGGGTCTGTGTTCCTGGATTTGCTGGCATCGCTCCGGCTCGCCTAGCGGCTCGCTACGCGATCAGATTCTCGCTTCGCTCGAACCTCGATCGCGGGGCCCAGCCTGGTGTGGGGCGCTGGATTTCCGTCAGGACGGGCGCCCAGGCCGAATGGCGTGCGGCCCACTGGCCGACCTTTCGGGGGAAGCCGCCTCAGCTCGCCTACGACCGGGAGGGGTACGCCAAGCGTGATGGTGAGGCCGCTGAGACGCTGCACCTCTCCTGGGAATGGCTTGTCATCGGCTAGCACCTGTCTCCGGCAAAGGGCGCGTGCGGGGCGAATCGGTTTCGCTGACTTCGACCGCGTGAGGCCGCCGCGTGGTCCGGGTGAACCACGCGGCGACCTCAGTGGTCGCGATCGCGTCCGAAGGCAGGTTCAAGCGAAGCGAGAACCTGATCGCGCAGCGAGCCGCTAGGCGAGTCGAAGCGATGCCAGCGATCGCCCGCTTTTATCGACGATGGAGGGCCGCCAGGCCCGAAGGAGGAGAAAAAAGCAATCTACTCAGCGGGCAGGCTGCTGGAGGTCACCAGGGTGCGGATGGCGCCCAGGGCGACCGACAGGGTTGCCAGGTCGAAGCTGTCGCTCTCCCAGATCTCGCTCAGCGTCTGCTGGGCGCGCTGGACGGCCGGCTTGTTCTTGTCCGCCCAGTGGATCATCCGCTCCTCGGGGTTGCCGCCCGGCTCGCTGGTGACGAGGACGTCGCGGGTGAGGGCGGAGTGCGCGGCGTACAGGTCGTCGCGGAGGGCGGAGCGGGCCATCGAGCGCCACTTGTCGTCGCGCGGGAGCGCGATGATGCGCTCGCGCAGGCGGGACAGCTGGAGCCGGTCCGCGAGGTCGAAGTAGATCTCGGCGACCTCCTCCACCGGACGTTCCGTGTCGTGCGCGATGCCGACCACGTCGAAGGTGGAGTAGGCGGGGACGAACGTGGCGCACTGCTCGGCCAGCTCGTCCGGGACGCCCAGTTCGGCGAAGCCGTCACGGCGCTGCTCGAAGGCGGCGAGGTCCAGCCCGACCAGCAGCTTCGACAGGTGCGCGCTCAGGGTGGCCGCGCCGCCGCAGAAGAAGTCGATCGTCTCCTGGATGTCGAACGGGGGCCGCCGGTTGTGCAGCAGCCAGCGGGCGCCGCGCTCGGTGAGCTTGCGGGCCTCCAGCAGCATCGCGACCTGCGTCGTCTCCTCGACGTGGTGCGACAGGCTCTCCACCGACCGCCAGAACCGCGGCATCTGGAACACGTCGCGGGCGACGAGGTAGGCGCGGGCGATGTCGGACGAGGAGGCGCCCGTCTCCTCGTTCATGCGGAACACGAACGTGGAGCCGCTCGCGTTGACCACGTCGTTCACCACGGCGGTCGTGATGATCTCGCGGCGCAGCGGGTGCCGGTCCATGTGGGGGCGGAACCGCTCGCGCAGCGGCGTCGGGAAGTAGTCGACCAGCCACGACTCCAGGTAGGGGTCGTCGGCGAGGTCGGAGGCGACGAGGTCGGCGTCCAGGGCGAGCTTGGCGTAGGCGAGCAGCACCGAGAACTCGGGGCTGGTCAGCCCGTGCCCCGACTGGCGCCGCTCGGCGAGGGCCTTGTCGTCCGGCAGCGCCTCCAGGCGCCGCTTCAGGCGGCCGTCGCGCTCCAGCTTGCGCATGTACCGGGCGTGGACGTGCAGCATCGCGGGCGCCTGCGCGCGGGCCGCGGCGAGCACCACGTTCTGCGCGTAGTTGTCGCGCAGGACGAGCCGTCCCACCTCGTCGGTCATCTCGTAGAGCAGGCCGTCGCGCTGCTTGCCGGCCAGCTCGCCGTCCCGCACGGCCTGGTCGAGCAGGATCTTGATGTTGACCTCGTGGTCGGAGGTGTCGACGCCCGCGGAGTTGTCGATGAAGTCGGTGTTGATCAGGCCGCCGCCGCGCGCGAACTCGATGCGGCCGAGCTGGGTCACGCCGAGGTTGCCGCCCTCGCCGACGACCTTGCAGTGCAGTTCGGCGCCGTCCACCCGGACGGGGTCGTTGGCCTTGTCGCCGACATCGGCGTTGTTCTCGGCGGACGACTTGACGTAGGTGCCGATGCCGCCGTTCCACAGGAGGTCGACCGGCGCCCGCAGGATGGCCCGGATCAGCTCGAAGGGGGGAAGGGTCTTCACCCCGTCGCCGAGCCCGAGCATCGCCCGCACCTGCGGGGTGATCTGGATCGACTTGAGGGTGCGGGGGAACACGCCGCCGCCCTTGGAGATCAGGGAGGTGTCGTAGTCGGCCCAGCTGCTGCGCGGCAGCTCGAACAGGCGCCGGCGCTCGGCGAACGAGGCGGCGGCGTCCGGGTCGGGGTCGAGGAAGATGTGCCGGTGGTCGAACGCGGCGACCAGGCGGATGTGCTCCGACAGCAGCATCCCGTTGCCGAACACGTCCCCGGACATGTCGCCGATGCCGACGACGGTGAAGTCCTCGTTCTGGATGTCCTTGCCGAGGGCCCGGAAGTGGTACTTCACCGACTCCCAGGCGCCGCGGGCGGTGATGCCCATCCCCTTGTGGTCGTAGCCGACCGAGCCGCCCGAGGCGAACGCGTCGCCGAGCCAGTACCCGTAGTCGGCGGCGACGCCGTTGGCGATGTCGGAGAACGTCGCGGTGCCCTTGTCGGCGGCGACGACCATGTAGGTGTCCTCGCCGTCGTGGCGGACGACGTTCGGCGGCGGGACGACCTTGCCGTCCACGAGGTTGTCGGTGAGGTCGAGCAGGCCGGAGATGAAGTCCTTGTAGCAGTCGATGCCGGCCTTCTGCCACGCCTCCCGGTCCACGGACGGGTCGGGCAGCTGCTTGCCGACGAAGCCGCCCTTGGCGCCCGCCGGGACGATGACGGTGTTCTTCACCGCCTGCGCCTTGGCCAGGCCGAGGATCTCGGTGCGGAAGTCCTCGCGCCGGTCCGACCAGCGCAGCCCGCCGCGCGCGACCGACCCGAACCGCAGGTGCACGCCCTCGACCTTCGGCGAGTACACGAAGATCTCGTACGTGGGGCGGGGCTGGGGCAGGTCCGGGATGCCCGCGGGGTCGAACTTCATCGCCAGGTACGGCTTGTTCTGGTAGTGGTTCGTGCGCAGGGTCGCCTGGACGAGGGCCAGGTAGGAGCGCAGGATGCGGTCCTCGTCGAGGCTCGCGACGTCGTCCAGCTTGCCGCGGATCTCCTCGGTGATGCCGTCGCTGCGCTCCTCCTCGCCGCCCTGCAGCGTCGGGTCGAGCCTGCTCTCCCACAGCCGGATGATCAGCCGGGTGATGGAGGCGTTGCGCAGCAGCACCTCCTCGAAGTAGCGCTTGGAGAACGCGGCGCCCGCCTGCCGCAGGTACAGGGCGTAGGCCCGCAGGACCATCGCCTGCCACCAGGTCAGGCCGACGTGCAGGACGAGCGCGTTGAAGCCGTCGTTCTCGATGTCGCCGCGCCACAGCACCGTGAACGCGTCCTGGAACAGGTCCTTGACGGCGTCTTCCGGGACGTCGGCGGGCGGCACGTACCGCAGCCCGAGGTCGTAGATCCAGAACCGGCGGCCGTCGGAGGTGTTGATCTCGTACGGGCGCTCGTCGATCACCTCGACGCCCATGTTCTGCAGCAGCGGCAGCACCCGCGACAGCGAGATCGGCTCGCCCAGCCGGTAGATCTTCAGCCGCCGCTCGCCGGGCCCGGCGCCGACCGGCTCGTACAGGTCGATCGAGGTGTCGACCGCCTCGTCGAGCGCGTCGAGGCGGCGCAGGTCGGCGACGGCGGTGCGGGCCGGGAAGTCGGCCTTGTAGCCCTCGGGGAACGCCTCGCCGTACGAGCGGCCGAGCGTTCCGGAACGCTCCTCCCCGCACTGCTGGACGATCGCGTCGGCGAGGTCGTCCTCCCAGGAGCGGGTGGCGTCGGCGAGGCTCTCCTCCAGCGCCGCCACGTTCACGTCCGGCAGCGGGCGGCCGCGCTCGCCGCGGACCACGACGTGCAGCCGGGCCAGGTTCGACTCGGTCACGTTCGCGCTGTAGTCGACGCTGACGCCCTCGAACGCCTCCTTGAGCAGGTCCTGGATGCGCAGCCGGACCTTGGTGGTGTAGCGGTCGCGCGGCAGGTAGACCATGCAGGACATGAAGCGGCCGTACAGGTCCTTGCGCAGGAACAGCTTCAGCTGGCGGCGCTCGCGCAGCCGCAGCACGCCGAGGGAGATCTTCAGCAGGTCGTCCACCGAGATCTGGAACAGCTCGTCGCGCGGGTAGCTCTCCAGGATCTCGATGAGGTCCTGGCCGTCGTAGCTGTCGGGGGTGAAGCCGGCGCGCTCCAGCACCTCGTCGAGCTTGGGCCGCAGGACGGGGACGTGCCGGATCGACTCGCTGTAGGCGACGTGCGTGAACAGGCCGAGGAAGCGGCGCTCCCCGATCACCTCGCCGGCCTCGTCGAACTTCTTCACCCCGATGTAGTCCAGGTACAGGGGGCGGTGGACGGTGGAACGCGAGTTCGCCTTGGTGAGGACGAGCAGGCTCTTCTCCGTCGCCTTCTCGCGGACCTCCGGCGGCAGCGCGGCGAAGCCCGCGGACTCGCGCTTGTCGTTGCGCAGGACGCCGAGGCCCGAGCCGGGCTCGGGGCGAAGCGCCGTGCCGCCGTCGTTGAGCGTGTAGTCGCGGTAGCCGAGGAACGTGAAGTGCCCGTCGGCCAGCCAGTCGAGCAGCTCGACGCCTTCGCCGAGCTCCTTGTCGGACAGCGGCGGCGGGATCTCCTGGATCGCGGTCGCGATCTCGTGGGCGCGGGCGCGCATCTTGGGCTCGTCCTCGACGGCGACCCGCACGTCGTGCAGGACGCGGATCAGGTCCTTCTCCAGCACGTCCAGGACGGCCTGGTCGGTGGTGCGGTCGACCTCGATGTGCATCCACGACTCGTCGACGTCGATGTCGCTGTCGTGCTTGCCGCGGAACGCCCTGAGGTGGCCCGCGACGTCGCGGTCCACGCCCAGCAGCGGGTGGACGATCAGCTGGGTCGCGAGCTGGTGCCGGCTCAGCTCCATCGTCACCGAGTCGACCAGGAACGGCATGTCGTCCGTGACGACCTGGACGACGGTGCAGCCGGGGTTCCAGCCGTCCTCCTCCAGCGTCGGCGTGAAGACGCGCACCTTCGCGCGTCCCTGCGGCCGCTCCTCGCCGAGCGCGCGGTGCGCCATCGCGCGCCCGCAGATGTCGGCCGGGTCCCGCTCCAGCAGGTCCTCGCGTGCGACCTGGCGGTAGTAGAGGCGGAGGTAGGCGAGAACCTCCTCCACGTCCCCGCGCGCGTCCGGACGCCGCGCGCACGTCTCGGCGGCCCGCCGGAGCAGGTCGTCCTTCGCTTGATCGAGCATGCCGCTCATCGACTATCTCCCCTAGAGACCCATCGCCACCTCGTTGTGGCGCCGCTCACTGCACGAGCGTAACCAGGAATCGCCCCAAAGCCGACCTGGTCGCGTGGATGGCCGACGTGGCCTACCCCACCCTGCCAGGGCGCCCGGGGCGGCTCGGGGTGATCATGAAAATCGGTGCTGCCGGGGTGTCAGCCCGCGGCCTGCCCGCCGGTGCCCGTCCCGGTGCCGGTACCGCCGTCTCCAGGGTCGGTCGGCGTGGGGCTCTCGGTCGGCGGGTCGCTGGGGCCGGTGGACGGTTCGCCCGGGCCGGTGGGGGTGTCGCTCGGAACCGGGCCGGTCGGCGAGTCGGACGGGGTCGGGGACCCGGTCGGCGTGGGGCTACCGGTCGGTGTGGGGCTGCCGGTGGGCGTCGGCTCGTAGGACGTCGGCGGCTCCTCCTCCACGGGCCGGCGGCTCGTCGGCGCCGCGGTGGTGGGCACGACGTCGGTCGAGGCGGGCGGCGCGCTCGGGTCGCTGACCTTGCGGCCCGCCTTGCCGCTGTCGCCGGAGCCGAGCAGCAGGACGGAGGAGACCACGATGACCGCGACGACCAGGGCGGCGGCCCCGGCGAGCACGGCGGAGCGTCCCGAGCCGGCGAGCGAGCGCCGCAGACCGCCGCCCTTCCCGCCGGCGCCGGGCAGGGTTTCGTCGGCGGCCCATGCGCCGGGCGTGCCCAGCGGGCCGGCCTCGTACGCGTCCGGGACGGCGGCGGCCTCCGCCGGGGCGGCGAAGGAGGCGTCGTCGAAGGAGGCGTCGTCGAAGATCGGGCTCTCGGCGGGGAGGGAGTCGTCGGCGAACGCGGCGGCGGGCTCGAACGCCTCGTCCTCGTCGCCGCCCTCGGCCGCGAGGACGGACCCGGCGGCCAGCATCGCGGTCTCGTCGGTGTCGCCGGACGGGCGGGCGGCCGGGCGCACCGCGGCCTCCTCGTGCCCGAGCAGCCGCATCAGCACCTGCCGGGCGCCCGGACGGTGGGACGGGTCCTTCTCCAGGCAGTCGAGCACCAGGTCGCGCAGCGGCCCGTCGAGGTCGCCGAGCTCCGGCTCCTCGTGCAGGATCCGGTTGATCACGGCGGGGATGGTGTCCTGCCCGAAGGGCGGCTCCCCGGTCGCGGCGAACGCCAGCGTCGCCGCCCAGCAGAAGACGTCCGCGGGCGTCCCGACCTCGTCGCCGCTGATCTGCTCGGGCGCCATGTAGGACGGGGTGCCGATCACCCGGCTGGTCAGGGTGGTGCCGCCGCTGAGCGCGCGGGCGACGCCGAAGTCGATGACGCGCGGGCCGTCGGGGCCGATCAGCACGTTGTGCGGCTTGAAGTCGCGGTGCACGATGTCGGCCTGGTGGATCGCGGCGAGGGCCGTGGCGGTGCCGACGGCGAGCCGGTCGAGCGCGGCGCCGGCGAGCGGGCCGTCCTCCAGCACCTGCTGGTTCAGCGACGGGCCCGGCACGTACTCGCTGACGATGTAGGGCCGGTCGCCGGTCGCGTCGGCGTCGATCACCTGCGCCGTGCAGAACGGCGCCACCTGCTTGGCGACCTCCAGCTCGCGCAGGAAGCGGGCGAGCGCCTTGTCGTCGGACGCCAGCTCGGCGTGCAGCAGCTTGATCGCGACCTGCCGGCCGTCCTCGGCCACGCCGAGGAACACCGTGCCCTGGCCGCCCTCGCCCACCCGGCCGATCAGGGCGTAGGTCCCCAGCCGGTCCGGGTCTCCGGACCGCAGCGCCCCAACCTCCATGCGTGGAACCGTCCCTCTCCTTGATCGGCGAATCGAGCGGGCCCCGACCCGGATCACCCCTCCGACTGTGAGACGCGCGAGACCGGAGGCAAGTTCACCCGATCCCGCGACCATTCGGAGCGATATGGACGATCATCTCCGCGGGCCGGCTTTGGGTCGTAGACCACCCTAATGGCGTTACTTCCCCCAGCGCCGGGGGCGCGCCCGCTGTCACTACGGAAGTGGTGTTCCCCAGTGGACAGGGGCACCGGCCAAGCAGTCTCGTCGCCAGAGCGGGGACGTACAAGCGGAACGCTGCCACACACGGAACACTGAGCGCATGGCGACACTCGACGGCCGCCGCGTTCGCACGCGCGCCGAACTCATGGACGACCACGGGCTCGGCCGCAGCACCCTGGAGAAGTGGTACCGCGAGCGCGCCGCCAACGGCCACCCCGAGCCGGTGGGGACGGTCGGCTCCCAGCTCGCGTGGGACGCCGCCGAGTGGGACCGCTGGTACGCGGCGCGCCGGAGCCGGGGCGTCCCGCCCGGCCTCGCCACCCGCGACGAGCTGGCGGAACGCCACGGCCTCAGCCGCCACCGCCTCAAGCAGCTCTGGGCGGACCGCGCGTCCAACGGCCACCCCGACGTCGCGCACCGCGCCGGCAAGGCCCTGTACTGGGACGAGGCCGCCTGGACGGCCTGGTATCGCGCCCTGGAGGAGCGCCCCGCCGAGGAGGGGCCGGACGATCTGGTCACCCTGGCGGAGGCAGCCCGCATCCTCGGCCTGGCGCAGACGAGCGTCACCGTCTACGCCAGGCGCCCGCCCGCGGGCTGGCCGGAGCCCGCCCGGGTGGAGCCGCTGGGAGGAGGCCGCGTGCGGCGGCTGTACCGCCGCCGCGACGTCCTCGCCTACGCCGCGGCTAGGGGGTGAAGTGGGTGAGCACCTCGGGATTGGCCATGGAGTCGCGGTTGGCGGCCTGGTCGACCGGGGTGCCCTGGAGGATCTTGCGGACGGGGACCTCCAGCTTCTTGCCGGACAGCGTGCGCGGGATGCCGGGCACGGCGGTGATCTCGTCCGGGACGTGCCGGGGCGACAGCGCGGCCCGGATCCGCCTGCGCAGGTCCGCAGCCAGCTCGTCGGTGAGCGACGCGCCCTCCGCGAGCTGGACGTACAGGAGCAGTCGGCCCTCCTGGCCGAGCCGCCCGGTGTCGATGACGAGGCTGTCGCTGATCTCCTCGAACGCCTCGACGACGCGGTAGAAGTCGGAGGTGCCCATGCGGACGCCGCCGCGGTTGAGGGTGGAGTCGGACCGGCCGTAGATCACGCACCCGCCGTCCGGCAGGACCTTGATCCAGTCACCGTGCCGCCACACGCCCGGGTACATGTCGAAGTAGGAGTCGCGGTAGCGCCCGCCGCCCTCGTCCTTCCAGAAGAAGACGGGCATGGACGGCATGGGCTCGGTGATGACCAGCTCCCCGACCTCGTCGATCACCGGCTTGCCGTCCTCGCCGAACGCCTCCACCTTGGCGCCGAGGCCGCGGCACTGGATGACGCCGGCGCGCAGCGGCAGGAGCGGCGAGGGGCCGACGAAGCCGGTGCACAGGTCGGTTCCGCCGGAGAACGAGCCGAGCAGCAGGTCGCGGCCGACCGCCTCGTACACCCAGGCGAAGCCCTCGGGCGGGAGCGGCGAGCCGGTGGAGCCGATGCCGCGCAGGCCGGACAGGTCGAACTCCTCGCCGGGGCGGCGCCCCTCCTTCGCCGAGGCGGAGATGTAGGGCGCCCCGACCCCCATGTAGGTGACGCCGTTCTCGGCGGCGAGCGACCACAGGTCGAGGGGGGCGCCGTCGTACATGACGATGGTGGACCCCACCAGCAGACCGCCGATGAGGTAGTTCCACATCATCCAGCCGGTGGTGGTGTACCAGAAGAACACGTCCTCAGGCCCGAGGTCCTGGTGGAAGGACAGCGCCTTGAGGTGCTCCAGGACCACGCCGCCGTGACCGTGGACGAGCGGCTTCGGCAACCCGGTCGTCCCGGACGAGTACACGACCCACAGCGGATGGTCGAACGGGACGTCCTCGAACTCCAGGGTGTCGTGGCCCGCGCGGGGCAGCGCGCCGTAGTGCATGCCGACGCGCAGGCCCTCCGGCGTCGCGGCCGGGTCCAGGTACGGGACGAGCACGGTGGCGGCGAGGGTCGGCAGCGCGGCCTCGATCTCCGCGACGACCCCGCGGCGGTCGAAGCTCTTGCCGTTGTAGGCGTAGCCGTCCACGGCGATCAGGACCTTCGGCTCGATCTGCGCGAACCGGTCGATCACCGAGGAGGACCCGAAGTCGGGGGAGCACGACGACCAGACCGCCCCCAGCGACGCCGTGGCCAGGAAGCAGATCAACGCCTCGGGGATGTTCGGGATGTAGGCGGCGACCCGGTCGCCCTTGCCCACGCCCAGCTCGGCCAGGCCCGCGCGCACCTCCGCGACGTGCATCGCCAGCTCCCGGTACGACAGCAGCCGGTGCCCGCCCGCCTCCGACCGGAAGACGACCGCCGTCTCCTCGGGCGTCTCCCGTGCCCGGCGCAGCGCGTTCGCCGCGTAGTTGAGGGTCGCGCCCGGGAACCACTTCAGCCCGTCGACCGGCATGGGTCCGCCCGTCCGGACGGGCCCGTCACCGCGCTCGCCGACGACCTCGAAGTACGACCAGATCGCGTCCCAGAACGCGTCGACCTCCGTGACCGACCACTGCCAGAGTTCGTCGTAGGACTCCTTGAGGACGCCCCGGTCCCCCAGCCAGTGGGCGAACCGCGTCACCCGCGCGTTCGCGACCACCTCCTCCGACGGCTCCCACAGCGCCGAACCCTCGGATACCTCCCGGGCCATCTCTCTCCCTCCCCGCCGCGCCACGCCGCGCGGCCATCCCAGCATCGGCCCCGCCCGGCACACCGCGCAACTTGCCCGGCACGCCCGCCGCCAAGCCCCGAAACCGGTCCTATCGCAGGTCAAAACCCGTCCTCGGACAACCCCGCGCCCCCACACAGAATCGGCCCCGGACATCCCCCGGCCCCACACCTCCGGAAGAACGGGCAGCGTGGCGAGGGCACACCGCCAGGCGCGGCGTTGTGTCGGCCGCCGCACCGAGGACGCGCCCTGCCGGAAGGATCAGCCCCGCTGGGGCCGGCAGTCCTGGCCGTTGGCCCAGAGCGAACCCTCGGCCCAGCCGGTCCGGCAGTGGTAGGTGTTGTCGTTGCGGCGGTCGATGACGGTGAAGTCCGAGAGCGGCCCCCATCGGCCGGGGTTGCAGTTCCGGCCGAAGACCTGGGGATATCGCGACTCCACCTGCTCGCACACGAACATCTCTCCGGCGCGTTCCGCGGAGGCTCGGACGGGATCGGCCGGGGGTGTGGTGAGGAGGAACGCCGCGGCGCCGAGGGCCGCGGCGAGGATGGCGGAGAGGGCGACGGCACGACACGGCACGGTAATCACTCCTTGACGTCAAGTGATTACTCAAAGTTATCGACAGTGTGCGGGCGGCGCCGCCTTTCCAAGGTGACAACCTTGTCTCAGATGCGGGCTCGGCTCACATGCGGGTCAGGTCGGCGACCGCGCTCACCACGGCGTGCGTGTCCGCGAGCGTCGCCAGGACCCTGTCCGCGCCGGCCGAGCGGAGCTCGGCCTCGGTGGCGCTCCCCGTGGCGACGGCGATGATCGGCGAGCCGGCGATGTGCGCGGCCTGGACGTCGCGGGGCGAGTCGGCGACGTAGACGGTCGCGGACTCGGGGTAGCGGGCGCCGTGGCGCTCGCCGGCTCGGGCGCGGGCGACTTCCAGGAGGGCGGCCTTGCTGTAGACGCCGTTCTCGTAGCCGCCGGCCTCCAGGTCCAGGCGGGCGGCGAGACCGAGCTCGGTCACCTTCAGCACCGCGTTCGGCTGGAGCGATCCCGTCAGCACCGACTGGACGACGCCGGGCACGTGGGCGAGCGCCTCGACGGCCTCCCCGGCGCCGGCCAGGACGCGGCCGTGCGCGCGCAGGTCGGCGCGGCGGTTCGCGAACGCCTCGGCCAGCGCGTCGAAGAAGGCGGGGAGGTGGTCGTCGGTGGTGACGACGTCGTTGAACGCGAGGGTCTCGAAGATGATCTCGGATTCGGTGCGGCCGGGGGTGGGCGGCAGGCGCACGAGCGGACGCCCGATGGTCCGCTGGAACGCCTCGGCATAGGCGTCCCGAGTGATCCGTCCGACGTCGACCAGGGTGTGGTCGATGTTCCACAGCACGAGACGGTTCAGCGTCGACATCCCGTTCCCATGACGGCTCCAGGGGGTGTGCTCGGGCGCCGTCCACCGGACGGCGAGGCGAGCCTATCGTCAAGCCTCCCACCCCTTCGACCGATGGTGAAGGGTGCCCGGGGATCTGGCGGTCGGCCCCCGGAACGACCCGGCGGGGGCCTCAGCCCATGTGCGGGTAGCGGTGGTCGGTCGGCGGGACGAAGGTCTCCTTGATGGAGCGGGCGCTCGTCCAGCGGGTGAGGTTGAAGATCGAACCGGCCTTGTCGTTGGTGCCGGACGCGCGGGCGCCGCCGAACGGCTGCTGGCCGACGATCGAGCCGGTCGGCTTGTCGTTGATGTAGAAGTTCCCGGCGGCGAAGCGGAGCCGCTCGGTGGCCTCGGCGATGGCGGCGCGGTCGTCGGCGACGACCGCGCCGGTCAGGCCGTAGTCCGAGACGCCCTCCATCTGGGTGAGGACGCCGGCGTAGTCGGCGTCCTCGTAGACGTGGACGCCGAGGATCGGGCCGAAGTACTCGGTGGTGAAGATCTCGTCGGTCGGGTCGGACGACTCCAGGACCGTGGGGCGGACGAAGTAGCCGCGCGAGTCGTCCAGCTCGCCGCCGGCGAGGATGCGCACGCCGTCGGTCCCGCGGGCGCGGTCGATGGCTCGGCGGTGCTTGGCGAAGGCCCGTTCGTCGATCACGGCGCCCATGAAGGCCGACAGGTCCTCGGCGACGTCGCCCACGGTGAGGGCGTCCACTTCGGCGCAGAACTCGTCGCGCATGGCGGTCCAGAGAGAGCGCGGGATGTAGGCGCGGGACGCGGCGGAGCACTTCTGGCCCTGGTACTCGAAGGCCCCGCGGACGAGCGCCGTCTTCAGGACGGCCGGGTCGGCGGACGGGTGGGCGACGACGAAGTCCTTGCCGCCGGTCTCGCCGACGATGCGCGGGTAGCCCCGGTAGCCGGAGATGTTCTCGCCGATCGTCCGCCAGAGGTTCTGGAACGTGGCGGCCGAGCCGGTGAAGTGCAGGCCGGCGAGCTCGGGGTGGCGCAGGGCCACCGCGGAGACGGCGCGGCCGTTGCCGGTGACCATGTTGATCACGCCGGGCGGGAGGCCGGCGGCCTCCAGCAGGCGCATCGTGTGGTGGGCGGCGAGCTGCTGCGTCGGGGACGGCTTCCACACCACGACGTTGCCCATCAGGGCGGGCGAGGTCGGCAGGTTCCCGGCGATCGCGGTGAAGTTGAACGGGGTGATGGCGAGGACGAAGCCCTCCAGCGGCCGGTACTCCAGCCTGTTCCACACCCCCGGCGGCGACAGCGGCTGCTGCTCGTGGATCTGCTGCGCGTACCGGGCGTTGAACCGCCAGAAGTCGATCAGCTCGCAGGCGGCGTCGATCTCGGCCTGCTGCACCGACTTGGACTGGCCGAGGATCGTGGCGGCGTTCACCGTGGACCGCCACGGCCCGGCGAGCAGCTCGGCGGCGCGCAGGAAGATCGCGGCGCGGTCGTCGAAGGACATGGACCGCCAGGCGGGCGCCGCCTCCCGCGCCGAGGCGATGGCCTCGGTCACGTCCGCCTCGGTCGCCTCGCCCATCCGGCCGAGCACGTGCCCGTGGTCGTGCGGCTCCACGACGTCGACGGGCGTGCCCGCGCCCATGCGCCGCTCGCCCCCGATCGCCATGGTCAGCTCGGTCTGCGCGCCGCCCAGCTCCTTGATCCTGGCTTCCAGCGCGGCCCGCTCGGCGCTTCCCGGCGCGTACGTCCTGGCCGGTTCGTTCACTGGAACCGGCACGGCGGTGACGGCGTCCATCTGACGTCTCCCTGCGATCCGACGGCATTGTCGACGTGCCGAGGGACCTACCCCGCGCCCGGGCCGCTAGTCGAGGAGGTGGACGAGTTCCTGGGTGGCGTACCAGAGGAGCTCGTGGCCCTCGGCGCCGTCCACGGTGAAGCGGGCGTCCTCGTCTCCGGCGTCGGCGGCGGCGAGGGCCTGCGCGGCGGCGGCGACGTCGGGGACGGCGTCGGAGTCGTCGACGTGGCCGGAGGCGATCCGCTTCCACGGGACGGGGGCCGCGATCTGGACGAGGGCGCGGTCGCCGTTGCCGAGGGCGATGTCGCCGCGCGCCCAGGAGACCTGGTCGTCGGGGACCTCGGCGGCCAGCACGACCCGGCGGCGCGGGACGGACGGGTCGGCGGCGAGCAGGCGCAGCGAGGCGCGGGCGGCGGCGGACATCGCCGCGTACTCCAGCTCCTCCTGGTCGCCGCCCGCGTACCACTCGCGCAGCGCGGGCGTGACGGCGTGGGCGGCGAGCGGCGCGGGAGCGATCTCGCGCGCGGCGTGGACGCCGGCGAGCAGCGTGAGCGTGGACGGCAGGTAGACGCGCATGACGGTCAGCAAGTCTGCCAGACGGTCAGGGCAGCAGGTCCATCCCGCGCAGTTCGGCGATCGTGGCGTCGGGGGCGGTGTGCAGGATGCCGCGGATTCCGAGGGCCTGCGCGGCGCGGACGTTGTGCTCGATGTCGTCGATGAAGACGCACTCGGCGGCGGCCAGGCCGAGCAGGTCCAGGGCGTGCCGGAAGATCCGCTCGTCGGGCTTGCGCATCCCGACCTCGCAGGAGATGACGATCGCGTCGAAGAGCTCGGCGAACAGGTCGTGGGGGTACTCGTTGCCCCAGGAGTTCGACAGCAGGGCGGTGCGGGCGCCCCCGGCGCGGACCGCGCGCAGCGCCTCGTACATCGGCTCGACCGGCGCGAACGCGCCGAACATCCGGGCGATGAGCCCGGCGGCCTCCACGGGGGCGCCGTCGACGGTGAGCAGCTCGGCCGCGAGGAGCCGCTCGAACTCGGAGGTGGGCAGGGTGCCGTCCTCCAGGCCGTGGATGGGGTTCGTCCCGGCCCCGTCGTAGGCCTGCTTCACCCAGGCGCGCATGACGGTCTTGTAGCGCTCGACGTCGATGCGGTCGGCGGTGAGCCAGACCTCGATGGCCTCGGCGAGGGGGGAGGTGAGGACGCCGCCCCAGTCGGTGATCACAGCTTTGACGCTCACGGGGCGATGGTAGGCGATCCCCGGCGATTCGACCGAATCCCGTTCTGCCAGAATGCGGCCATGGACTTCGAACTCAGCCCGAAGGCACGCGACCACCGGGACCGGCTCCAGGAGTTCATGGAGGCGCGCGTCTACCCGGCCGAGCCCGTCTACGCCGCCTGGCGGGCGGAGAACGACCCGCACGCGCTGCCGCCGGTCGTCGGGGAACTGAAGGCCGAGGCGCGCGAGCGGGGGCTGTGGAACCTGTTCCTGCCGGACGTGTCCGGGCTGTCCAACCTGGAGTACGCGACGCTCGCCGAGCTGACCGGAAGGTCGCCCGACCTCGCCCCGGAGGCGGTCAACTGCGCGGCGCCCGACACGGGGAACATGGAAGTCCTGCACATGTTCGGCACGGACGAGCAGAAGGAGCGCTGGCTCAGGCCCCTGCTGGACGGCGAGATCCGCAGCGCGTTCGCGATGACCGAGCCCGAGGTCGCCTCCTCCGACGCCACCAACATCACCACCTCGATCGTCCGGGACGGCGACGAGTACGTGGTCAACGGCCGCAAGTGGTTCATCACCGGCGCCGCCGACGAGCGCTGCAAGATCTTCATCGTGATGGGCAAGACCGATCCCGGCGCGCCGCCGCACCGGCAGCAGTCGCAGGTGCTCGTGCCGCGCGACACCCCGGGCGTGACGGTCGTCCGGCACCTGCCCGTGTTCGGCTACCAGGACCAGCACGGCCACTCGGAGATCCTCTTCGAGGACGTCCGGGTGCCGGCGTCGAACCTGGTCGCGGCCGAGGGCGACGGGTTCATGATCGCGCAGGCGCGGCTCGGGCCCGGCCGCATCCACCACTGCATGCGGGCGCTCGGCATGGCGGAGCGGGCGCTGGAGCTGATGTGCCGGCGCGCCCTGTCCCGCGAGGCCTTCGGCGGGCCGCTGGCCCGGCAGGGGGTCGTCCGGGAGCAGATCGCCGAGTCGCGGATGGCGATCGAGCAGGCACGGCTGCTGACCCTCAAGACCGCCTGGCTGATCGACCGGCACGGCGCGAAGGGCGCGCGGACGGAGATCGCCGCGATCAAGGTGGTCGTGCCGCGCATCGCCCACGAGGTGCTCGACCGCGCGATCCAGGTGCACGGCGCCGCCGGCGTCTCCGACGACACCCCGCTCGCGGCGATGTACTCGTGGGTCCGCGCGATGCGCATCTTCGACGGCCCCGACGAGGTCCACGTCCGCACCGTGGCCCGCCAGGAACTCCGCCGCCACGAGAACTGATTTATTGCATTTCTCTCCTCCTTCGGGCCTAGCGGCCCTCCATCGTCGATAAACGCGGGCGATCGCCGGCATCGCTCCGGCTCGCCTGGCGGCTCGCTGCGCGATCAGATTCTTGCTTCGCTCGAATCTGCCTCCGGACGCGATCGCGGCCACTCAGGTTGTTGCGGGTTGCTGTGGTGGCTGGTGTTGTCGGGATCGCGGGCTGAGGTGAGGGGCAACGGTTCCCTTGCAGTGCTAGGCGGATCTGAGGCGTTGCAGCGCCTCGCGGACGCCGCCGTCCGTTTCCTCCAGCACCATCGTCGCGCGTGCCGCGGGGACCTCGCCGAGGAGCGAGACCAGGGCGACGCGGGTGTTGCCACCCGCCTCGGACAGCGCGTTCTCGCAGGTGCGGGCATCCATCCCGGTCGCCTCGGTGAGGATGCGCACCAGCCGGGCGCGCAGCTTGGAGTTCAGCGCGTTCACGCTGACCATCAGGTTGGAGTAGGTGCGCCCCATCCTGATCATCAGGGTGGTGGAGAAGGAGTTGAGCACCAGCTTGGTCGCGGTGCCCGCCTTCATCCGGGTGGAACCGCTGATCACCTCGGGCCCGGTGGCGAGCCCGATGTGCACCTCCACCTCGTCCCCGTACGGCGTGTGCGGGTTGCAGCTGATCAGGGCCGTGCGCGCCCCGACCGCGGCGGCGGCGCGCAGCGCCCCCACCACGTACGGGGTGCGGCCGCTCGCCGCGATGCCGACCGCGACGTCGCCCGGCCGGACGTCGAGGGCGTCCCGGCGGCCGAGCTCGACGTCGTCCTCCACGCCGGAGATGGCCTGCGACAGCGCGCCGGGCCCGCCGGCGTTGTGGGCCACGACCCGGCCCCAGATGCCGAACGTGGGGGGAAGCTCGGCCGCGTCGAGCACCGCGAGCCGGCCGGACGTGCCGGCGCCGAAGTAGTGCACGCGGCCGCCCGCGCGCAGGGACTCCACCGCGAGGTCGACCAGCCGGGCGACCTCGGGCAGTACGGAGCCGACGACCGTCGGCACGGTCGCGTCCTCAGAGTTGATCAGGCGTAGCACCTCCATGGTCGGCAGCGTGTCGACGTCGAGGGTCCGGGGGTTCCGCCCCTCCGTGGGGAGCTCGCAATCGATCACCGACGCCTCCGGTCGGGTCGCACGGTCCGTCCGCGGACCGCCTCGTACGTGGCTTCGAGGGCCTTGCGGGTAGACCCGTAGGTGCGCTGCGCAACTCCGACGAAGAGGCAGTCCACCACTGTGAGCTGCGCCAGCCGGCTGGCGGTGGCGCCCGAGCGGAACGTCGTCTCCCGGGCGGCGGTCGTCAGGATCAGGTCCGCGACCTCCGCTATGGGGGACTTCGGGAAGTTGGTGAGCCCGACGGTCCTGGCGCCCCTGGTCTTGGCGACCTCCAGCGCGTCGATGGTCTCCACGGTCGCCCCGGTGTGCGAGATGCCGATCGCCACGTCGCCGGGGCTCAGGACCGCGGCGCTGGTCAACATGATGTGGGCGTCCGCCCAGGCGGAGCAGACCCGGCCGATGCGGTGCAGCTTCTGCTGGAAGTCGGCCGCGACGAACGCGCTCGCGCCGACGCCGTAGACGTCGACCCGATCGGCGGCCACGACCGCGTCCACGACCTGCTCCAGCATCTTGATGTCGAGCTGGGACGCGGTCTCCTCGACGGCGCGCGCGTCGGCGAAGGTGACCTTCTCCACGATCTGCTCAAGCGAGTCGTCGGGACTGATGTCGCTGCCGATGACCCGGCCGCCGCTGGCGCTCTGGGCCCGGCCCGCCTCGGTGGCGAGGGTCAGCCGCAGCTCTGGATAACCATGGAACCCGATCGCCCGGCAGAACCTGATGACCGTGGTCTCGGAGGTGCCGCAGTTCTGGGCGAGTTCGGTGATGGTCGAGTTGGCGACCCCTTCGGGGTCGTCGATGACGCGTTGAGCGACTCTTCGCTCGGCGGGGGGCAGCGAGGGCAGCAGCGAACGGACCCGCACCACCGTGCTCAGCGGCGTGGCGTCCCTGTCCCTGCCCGCCGCGTCGTCCCTTGGCGCAGCGGGCTCCCCCGTGTTCCCCCGCTCGGGGCCCCGGTCGGGGCCGATGGGTTTCCTCATGGAGGAAATTTTCTTACGCGCTGGATGTCACGTCAACGTTAGGAAAGGCTACGGTCGCCATGTGTTGACCCATTTGGCCGGTCCTTACGTGGTCGGTATCGACGCGGGTGGCACGAAGACCCGCTGCGTCGTGCTGACGCTCGGGGGAGCCCTGGCCGGTTCCGGCACCGGCCCAGGGGCCAACCCCAACTCAGGAGGCGACACCGCTGGGGCGCTGACCACCGCCCTGCGGGAGGCACTCGGGGACCTCGACCGTACCCACATCCTCACCGGCGTGTTCGGCATCGCCGGCGCCGGCTCGGCCGGCCGGCCCGCCGCGGTCGCGGCGGCCCGGCAGGCCTGGCAGGCCGTCGGGCTGCGCGGCTCGCCCGCGGTGGTGACCGACATCGCGGTGGCGTTCGCCGCGGGGACCAGCGAGCCCAAGGGCATCGTGGTGTTCTCCGGCACGGGCGCCGGCGCGGCGGTCATCAACGACGGCGCGATCGTGCAGCGCGCGGACGGCTACGGCTGGCTCGTCGGGGACGAGGGTTCGGCGGTATGGCTCGGGAAGGAGGCCGTCCGGGCCGCGCTCGCCGCCTACGACGGCCGCGGCTCCCCGACGCTGCTCACCGATTCGGTCCCCCGGGCGCTGCTCGGCCCCACGGTGGTCGCGCAGATCGACTCGGAACGGCGAAGACCCCGCCATCCAAGGGCGCTGGCCATGGCCGGCGCCCCTTCGCCGTCACCGGGCTCTCCTGCGCTACCGCAGCCCGCCGCGCTGTCCGCCGGCGGGGGCTCCCCCGGCGGGCGCGCCACCGGAACCGCCGTCCTCGCGCACGGATCCGCCTACCCGCCGTCCGCCCGCTGCCCCGCGCCCGGCAACGGGCCGCCGGGCCATCCCGAGTCTCCCGGCACCCCGCCCAATCCCCGCCTCGCCCAGGCGATCATCAAGGAGGTGTACGGCCGCCCGCCCGCGGCCCTGGGCCGCCTCGGCCCGGTGGTCGCCGCCGCCGCGGCCGCCGGTGATCCCGTGGCCAGGCGCATCACCGACGAGGCCGCGCAGTGGCTGCTGGCCGACGTCGACGCGGTGCGCCCGGCCTTGTCCGACCCCTGCGCACCGGTCGTCATGCACGGCTCGGTGCTCCGTGAAGGCCCCGTCGCCGAGGCCGTCCGCTCCGGGCTGCGCGCCCGCTTCGCCGAAGCGCCGCGCAGCGCCGGCGACGGGGCCGTCGGCGCGGCCGGGATGGCGCTGCGCCGTCTCGGCCACCCCTTGCCGGGCTGAGCACCGCCCGCCGTACGGCGAAGGGCCCGCCCGGCCCCGGCCCGGCCGATCCGGCCCGGCCGCCGGTCCATCGCGATGGACCCCACATGATCCGCCACCGTTCGCGGTCCGGGGTCCATCGTGATCACCGTGTGACCCCCGGGACCGCAGAGCCGCCTGAGCCGCCCCGCTCGTCCGGGTCGTCCAGGCCGTCCGGGTCGTCCCGGTCGTTCGGGCCGCCGGAGTCGACAGCGGCGCGGGGAGCGGCTACGGTCGCGGGCGTCCGATGCGACCGAGTAACCGAGACCACGTCGGGGGGCCTGGTCAGGTGCGTGCTTCACGTTCACTCGCGCTCGCGGCGGCGGTGTCCGCGCTGGTCGCGGGGGCCGCGGGCTGCGGCGGCGGCGAGAGCGGCAAGGGCGGGCGGACGCCGTCCGCCGGGTCCGCCGCGCCCGGTGCGCCGCGCACGCCCGCGCCGGACGCCTGGATTCCCGGCCGGGTCGCGAAGATGAGCGTGGCCGAGAAGGTGGGGCAGCTGTTCGTCCCGACGTTCTCCAGCCGCGCCGACGCGCTCACGAAGATCAGGAAGTACCGCGTGGGCGGGCTGATCTACTTCCCCGGCAACATCGGCACCCCGGCGCGGACGGCCGCGCAGTCGAACGCGCTGCAGAAGGCCTCGAAGATCCCGCTGCTGCTCGGCGTGGACGAGGAGCAGGGCATCGTGTCGCGGACGCCGTTCGTCACCACGTTCCCCGGCAACATGGCGCTCGGCGCGACCCGCAGCCAGGCCGACGCCCGCGCCGCCGCCCGGGTCACCGGCGCCGAACTGCGCGCGGTCGGCATCAACCTCGACTACGCGCCCGACGCCGACGTGAACGTGAACCCGCGCAACCCGGTGATCGGGCTGCGTTCCTTCGGGTCCGACCCGGCCCTGGCGTCCACGCTGGTGCGGGGCGCGATCGGCGGCTTCCAGGAGGCCGGGGTCGCCGCGGCGGCCAAGCACTTCCCCGGCCACGGCGACACCGCGACCGACAGCCACACCGGCCTGCCGGTGATCCAGCACTCGCCGCGGACGTGGGAGCGGCTGGACGCGCCCCCGTTCGAGGCGGCGATCGCGGGGGGCGTCGACCTCATCATGACCGCGCACATCGTCGTCCCGAAGCTCGACAGGTCGGGCGATCCGTCCACGCTGTCCAAGACGGTCCTGACCGGGCTGCTGCGCGGCAAGCTGGGCTATCAGGGCGTCGTCACCACCGACTCGCTGGAGATGGCCGGCGTCCGCGAGAAGTACGGCGACGCCGGCGTCCCGGTCCGGGCGATCAACGCGGGCGCCGACCAGCTGCTGATGCCACCGGATCTGCCGCGCGCCTACGACGCCGTGGTGAAGGCCGTCCGGACCGGGAAGATCACACAGCGGCGGCTGGACGAGTCGGTGACGCGGATCCTCAAGCTCAAGCAGCGCCGGGGCCTGTTCCAGGGGACCTCCGCCGATCCCGCCAAGGCCGCGGCGGCGGTCGGCACGCCCGCGAACAAGGCCGTCGCCCGGGGCGTCGCCGAGCATTCGGTCACCCTCGTCCGCAACGACGGCGGCCTGCTGCCGCTCAAGGGCAGGAAGGTCGCCGTGTCCGGTCCGGACAGCGGCCGGCTCCAGGCGGCCCTGCGCCGCCAGGGCGTCGCGGTCACGGCGCCCGGCTCGGCCGACGTCATGGTCCTGACCACGGTGAACGCGGGGGCGGCGACCGCGTCCCGGATCCGGGCGCTCGGCTCGAAGCCGGTGGTCGTCGCCGCGCTCGGCCGCCCCTACGACCTCGACTCGGCCGGCGGCGCGAAGGCCGCGCTCGCGACCTACTCCTCCAGCCGGGTCTCGGTGGAGGCGCTGGC
Organism: Actinomadura sp. NPDC023710; assembly: GCF_040639875.1. Classification (NCBI taxonomy): domain Bacteria; kingdom Bacillati; phylum Actinomycetota; class Actinomycetes; order Streptosporangiales; family Thermomonosporaceae; genus Actinomadura; species Actinomadura sp. NPDC023710. Next base: position 111,032 of record NZ_JBFAGB010000007.1, on the reverse strand, counting down.
CAGGGTGCTGAGCGGAGCGGTGAAGCCCATGGGCAGGCTGCCGGTGCCGGCGGGCGGGAAGCCCGCCGGGCACGGCATGGCCTACCGGTAGGGACCGCCGATGGACGCGAGGGCCGGTCTGCTGGGAAGATCGGGCCGCCTTCGTGCCCCCAGGAGGTCCCCGTGCGCGTCCGCCCGTCCCTCGCCGCCCTGACGCTGCTCCCGCTGCTGGCGGCCTGCGGCGGCGCGAACGAGGTCACGATGCCGCCGCTCACCCCCGAGCCCGGCGACTCCCGGCCCGCCGAGACCTCCGCCGACGCGGCGCCGCGGGAGACGCTCCCGGCGCGGCTCGCGCTCTACAAGTACCTGCGCGGGATGGCGGCGGGCAACGCCAGGGCGTGCGCGTACCTGGCGCCCGCCTACGAGCGGCGCGTGTTCGGCGGACCCGGCCGCTGCCCCTCGGGGCTCGGCCGGGCCCGCGCGAGGCTGCGTCCGCAGGACCTCGCGGCCCTGCGCGGCGTGACCGTCCCGACCTGCGAGGAGGGGCCGGGCGCCGGGGACTACACCGTCCGGTTCGAGCACCTGCGGTGGAAGGGCGCGCCCGCCCGTCCCGGCGGCCTGCTCGCCGCGAACTTCGTCCTGCGAGGGAACGGGAACCGCTGGCAGGTCGCGGGCTGACCGCGGGTCACAGCCCGAGGTCCGCCAGCCCGGGCAGGTGAGCGCGAGCCGCCTCCCTGGCCTGCCCGGCGGTGCGGGCGGCGCGGGCCGCCGCGGCCGCCGCGCGGCACTCCTCCAGCGTGTGCCGCACGAGCGCGGCCCGCACCAGCGGAAGGGACGGCGCGCTCATCGACAGCGACGTCACGCCGAGGCCCACCAGCACGCACGCCAGCGCCGGGTCGCCGGCCGCCTCCCCGCACACCCCGCACGGGACGCCCGCGCCGGCCGCGGGGGCGACCAGGTCGAGGACGGCGGGCTGCCAGGGGTCCTGGAGATGCGCGAGGCCGCCGACCTGCCGGTCCGCCGCGCACGCGTACTGGGTGAGGTCGTTGGTGCCGATGCTGAAGAACTCCACCTCGGGCGCCAGGTCGCGGGCGCGCAGCGCGGCGGCCGGCACCTCGATCATGACGCCGGGATGCTCGACGCCGGCCTCGCGGCACGCGGCCGCGAAGTAGGCGGCCTCCTCGGCGTCGGTCACCATCGGCGCCATGACCTGCAGCTTGACGCTCAGCCCCGCGGCGGCGCGGGTCAGCGCGGCGAGCTGGGAGGCCAGCACGTCCGGGTGCCGGCGCATCATCCGCAGGCCCCGCTCGCCGAGCGCCGGGTTCGGCTCCTCGCCGGGGGCGGGCAGGAACGCCAGCGGCTTGTCGGCGCCGGCGTCGAGCGTCCGGACGACCACGCGGCCCTCCGGGAACGCCTCCAGCACCTTCCGGTACGCGTCCTCCTGCTCCTCGTCGGACGGCGGCGCCGCGCGGTCGAGGAACAGGAACTCCGTCCGGTACAGGCCGACGCCCTCGGCGCCGTTCGCCAGCGCGGCCTCCACGTCCTTGGGGCCGCCGACGTTCGCCAGCAGCGGGACGCGGTGCCCGTCCCTGGTCGCGCCCGGCCCGGTGGACTCCTCCAGCGCCGACGCGCGGGCGGCGGCAGCGGCCCGCGCGGCGGTGACCTCCGCCTCGGACGGGTCCGGGACCACCGTCCCCGCCGCGCCGTCGACCAGGACGCGGGTCCCCTCGGCGAGCGAGGTGGCGCCGGGGAGCGCGACCACGGCGGGGACGCCCATCGTCCGGGCCAGGATCGCGGTGTGGCTGGTGGGGCCGCCCTCCTCCGTCACGAACGCCACGACCTGCGCCGGGTCGAGGACGGCCGTGTCCGCCGGGGCGAGGTCGCGGGCGACGAGCACGAACGGCTCGTCGGACTCCGGGACGCCCGGCACCGGCAGGCCGAGCAGCCGCGCGATCGCGCGGTCGCGGATGTCGTCGAGGTCGGTGACCCGCGCGGCCATGTACTCGCCGGCCCCGGCCAGCATCTCCCGGTAGACGCCGAACGCCTCGAACACGGCGCGGGCGGCCGAGGTCCCCTCGCCGACCCTGGCGCGGACGCCGTCGGCGAGGCCGGGGTCGCGGGCCATCAGCGCCTGCGCGTTCAGCACGTCGCGCCCGTCGGTGTTGCCGGCCGCGGCGGCGCGCTCGCCGCGCTCCTCCAGGTCGGCGGCGACGGCCTCCAGCGCCGCCAGGGCCGAGTCGCGCTCGGCGCCGGCGTCGCCGCCGTGCCGCGACCCGGCGGGCGGCTCCGGGACGGCCCCGGCGATGGTGCGCACCGGCCCGGCCCCGACGCCGGGGCTGACGCCCGCGCCCTGCATCACCTCGCCCACCTCACGCCCCCTCGGGCTCCGGGGTGGACAGCAGCGTCTCCAGGCTGTCGAGCAGCTCGTCGGCCCCCTCGCCCTCGGCGGACAGCACGATCTCCTCGCCGTGCCGCGCGTCCAGCCCGAGCACGGCGAGGATGCTCTTGGCGTTCACCGGGGCGCCGCCGCGCTTGGACACCGTCACGTCCATCGGGGCCTTGGCCGCGGTCTGGACGAACAGCGCGGCCGGCCGCGCGTGCAGCCCCACCCTGGACTCGATCTTGACGTTGCGCTCGCTCACCGCATACTCCCCATCAACTCGTTACCGTCCGGAGTACCCGCAGTGCGGGGCCCGGCACGACGTCCACTTCCATGAAATCGGCCACCACATGGTCGGCCTTGGCCAGCGCGCCCACCGGCTGCGTGGTGACGACGCCCACGCACGTCATCCCCGCGGCCTTGACGGCCGCGACGCCCGCCGGGGCGTCCTCGAACCCGACCGCCTCCTGCGGCGGGACGTCCAGGTCGCGCGCGGCGGCCAGATACCCCTCCGGGTGCGGCTTGCCGGTGACCACGTCCCCGGCGGTCACCACCAGGTCGAGCAGCCCGCGGATGCCCAGCATGTCCAGCAGGCGCTCGGCATAGGGCCGCTGCCCCGACGTCACCACCGCCAGCGGCACGCCCGCGTCCGCCAGCGACCGGACGAGGTCGACCGCGCCCGGGACGGGCGCCACGTCCGGCATCCCCGGCAGCGACTCGTAGGACACCGCCTGCTCGAACAGCTCCTCGACCGTCCGGCCGGGGAACAGGTGCACGTGGTCCGCCAGCGCCTCGATCCCGCGGCGCCCCGCGAACGAGGTGATCAGCGTCTCGTCGTAGGGGACGCGGTGGGCGTCGAACAGCCGCGACCACATCACGCGGTTGCGCGGCTCTGTGTCGATGAGGGTGCCGTCGAGATCGAAGACCGCCGCCCCGAGACCGATCATCGCCATGCGCTCAGCTCCATGTGAAAAGCTCGGTCCCCTTCGCCACCTCGCCCGACTCGCGCACATCCGACAGGGCGTCGGCGCCCGCGTCCAGCGCGACGACCGCGCAGGTCGGCGAGCGGCCGCCCGCCTCGATCACCGCCGGGTCCCAGCCGACGAGCGGCTGCCCCGCGGTGACCTCGTCGCCCTCGGCGGCCAGGAGCTCGAACCCCTGCCCCTTCAGCTTGACGGTGTCGATGCCGAGGTGGACCAGGACCCCGTGGCCCTCGGCGTCCACCACGACGTAGGCGTGCGGATGCAACTTGACGATCTTCCCGGTGACGGGCGCGATGGCGTGGCCGGGACCGCGCTCGGGGTCGACGGCCGTGCCCGGGCCGACCATGGCCTGGGCGAACACCGGGTCGGGGACGCCGGCGAGGCCGACGACCCGGCCGGCCACCGGGGACAGTACTCGGGTCATCAGAGGGGTTCCCTTGGTCGGTCGAGGAAGGTCCTGTCAGTCGAGGATGTCCTCGATGTCGCTGGCGATGGTGTCGGCCTCCGGGCCCACGACGACCTGCACGACGGTGCCGCTGCGCATGACGCCGTACGCGCCCGCCTTCTTCAGCGCCGCCTCGTCGACCTTTCCGGCGTCGGAGACCTCCGTGCGCAGCCGGGTCGCGCACGGCTCGATCTCCACGATGTTCTCGGCCCCGCCCAGGGCGGCGACGATGGCCTCGGCCTTGTCCATGCTCGTTCTCTCTTCTCGGGATCCGGGTCGCTCAGTCGGTCTGCGTGACCTTGTTGAGGCCGCGCGGGACGTCGGGGTCGATCCCGAGCCGGCGGGCCAGGTTCTCGACCATGATCTGGCCGGGGACGATGAGGCCCAGCGGCGCCACCCACTCGGGGAGGCCGGGACCGGGCAACGCGGCCGAGCACGCCTCCGCCAGCTCCGCGCCGCCGCCCACGCCGAACGCGCGGGCCCCCGCGCTGCGCACCCGGCGGGCCAGCGCGACGGTGCCGGGCAGCGTCGGGCCGGAGTCGGCGGCGACGAGCAGCGCGGGGGTCTGCGCGTCCACGACGGCGATGGGGCCGTGCAGCAGGTCGGCGTAGGACAGGCCCATGGCGTGCAGGTAGCACGCCTCCTTGATCTTCAGCGCCAGCTCCAGCGCGGTCCCGAACGCGATGCCGCGTCCGGAGACCACCGTACCCGGGACCTTCGCCAGTTCCTCGACGATCTCCGGCAGCGCGGGCGAGGCCTCGGTCAGCGCGATCATCCGGGCGACCTCGTCGGGGACGCGGCGCAGGTCGTCCGCGGCGACCTGCGCGCCGAGGCCGAGGCCGAGCACCGACAGCGCGGCGAGCTGGGTCGTGTAGGTCTTGGTGGCCGGCACGGCGATCTCGGCGCCCGCCTGCGTGACCAGCGCGACCTCGGCGGCCTCGGCGAGCGGCGACCCGGCGCCGTTGGTGACCGCGACCGTCCGTGCGCCGCAGTCGCGGGCCCAGTCGAGGGTCTCGACGATCTCCTCGGTCTTGCCGGACTGGCTGATCGCCACGGCCAGCACGCCGGACAGGTCCAGCCGGCGCCGGTAGGCGGTCGCGATGGACGGCGCGGCGAGCGTGGCCAGCCGCCCCGCGTGCGCCTCCACCAGGTAGCGCCCGTACACCGCGGCGTTGTCGGACGACCCGCGCGCGATGAACAGCACCTGCCGGGTCTCCCGCGCCAGCGCCCCGATGTCGGGTGTGCGCGGGAGGAGCGCGTCGATCGTCCGGCGCAGCGCGTCCGGCTGTTCACCGATCTCGGCGCGCATCTGACTGGTCATGATCCCCCTCCGAAGACTTCCTGCCCGTTGACCCACGTCGCAAGCGCCCGGTGGTCCGGCCCCAGCCAGACCAGGTCGGCCGCCGCGCCGGGGGCGATCCGGCCGAGATCGGGCCGGCCGACGAGGTCGGCCGGGATCCGGGTCGCGGCGTCGACCGCGTCGGCCGGGTCGACGCCGAGCGCGACGGCGTTGCCGACCGCCTCGTCCAGCCGGAGGCCGGATCCGGCGATGGTGCCGTCGGCGCGCAGCGGCGGGCCCTGCTCGGGCATGGTGATGGGCTCGCCGCCGAGGTCGTAGGTGCCGGGCGGCATCCCGGCGGCCGAGGCCGCGTCGGTGACGAGCACGACCCGTCCCGCCGCGGCCCGCAGTACCAGCGTCGCCACCTCGGGCCCGACGTGGTGCAGGTCGAGGATGAGGCCGGGACTCAGCCGCTCGTCGATGAGAGCCTGCACGGCCACGCCCGGGTCGCGGTGGTGGACGCCGGTCTGCGCGTTGAAGATGTGGGTGACCTTGCGGGCGCCGGCGTCGGCCGCGGCGGCGACCTGCGCGGCGGTGGCGTCGCTGTGCCCGACGCTGACCAGCACGCCGGCCGCGGTGAGGGCGCGGATCGCCTCCAGGGCGCCGTCCCGTTCGGGCGCGAGGGTGACGAGCTTGACCAGGCCCGTTTCCAGCAGGGTCGCGATGGCGCCGGGCGCGGGGTCGGTGAGGTGCGCGGCGTTGTGCGCGCCCTTGCGCTTCTCCGACAGGAACGGGCCTTCGAGGTGGACGCCGAGGACGCGGGCACCTGGCGGCAGGTCCGGCAGGAGGCCGCGGGTGCGGCGGAGCGCCTCGGCCTGCGTGCGCACCGGGGCCGTGATGAAGGTGGGCAGGAACGCGGTCACGCCGGTCTCGGGCAGGCGGGACACGACCGTGTGCCAGGCGGCCTCGTCGGCGTCCACCATGTCGTGGCCGAAGTATCCGTTCACCTGGAGGTCGACGAGTCCTGGCGCGAGGAGGCCGTCGGGCAGGTCGACGTCGGGCACGCCCTCCGGACGCCCTTCTCCGGCCTCGGTGATCACGCCGTCCACCACGCGGACGTGTCCCGGGGACACGACGCGGTGGGGGCCGGCCGCCGGGGTGAGGATCATGCGGTCGGCCGTGATCAGCAGTGATGCCATGGGGGCGCGCTCTCTGTGACGCGATGATCGCGGATGGGTTCCTCCGGATACCAACTGGTCTAGTCCGGACTAGACCAGTACGCACCATACTCCACGAATCGGAGGGAGATGAAGATGCGGGGCGAAACTTCGTCCGGCTCCGGACCGCCGCGGGAGTTCCGGCCGCCGAGGCGTGAGGAACGGGAGCCGGAAACGGTCAGGACGCTCGGGTGCAGAACCGGAGGCACCGTCCGACGCCCTGGCCTGACCTGCGACTTCGTCGATCTTGACTTCGCCGGCACGTGATCGGGCCGTTACGGATTCGTGCATTGACATGCCTTTCGGTGCTGTGGTCTAGTCCGGCCTAGACCAGTACCAGCCGAATCGAATACCGTCGAACAACCGACCAGCCCACCCATCCGTCGAAACCCGGCGAATCCCATCGATCCGGCCACCGGCCATCGAGGACACCCCCGTGACGACCATCGACCCGCACAGTCCGGTACCGAAGTACTTCCAGCTCCGCGCCATCCTGTTGGACCTCATCGAGAGCGCGGAACTGCCCGTCGACGCCCCGATCCCCTCGGAGCGCGAGCTGTGCGTCCGGTACCGGCTGTCCCGCATGACCGTCCGGCAGGGCGTCGACCAGCTGGTGTCCGAGGGGCGGCTCTACCGCGTCCCCGGCAAGGGCACCTTCGTCGCCCGGCCCAAGATCGAGATGCCGCTGCGGCTCGTCTCGTTCACCGAGGACATGCTGGCCCGGGGCCTGCGGCCCGGCGCCCTCGACCTGGACCGGCGCACGGTCCCGGCCGACGCGCGCCTCGCCCGCATCTTCGACGTCGAGCCGGGTACCCCGATCCACGTCATCGAGCGGCTGCGCACCGCCGACGGCGAGCCCATGGCACTCGAACGCGCGCATATCCTGGCCTCGCTCGCTCCTGACCTGCTCGATCGCAGGCTCGCCGACCGCTCCCTCTACGGCGTCCTGGAGGCGGTCTACGGGCTCGTCTTCGACGCGGGCGACCAGACCATCGACGCCAGCCTGGCCGACGCAGCCGACGCCAGGCACCTGCAGATCGCCCGGGGCAGTGCCGTGCTGCTCCTGCAACGGCGCTCCTACACCGGAGGAGTGTGCGCCGAGCTGGGCGTGTCGACCTACAGGGCTGACAGGTACCAGATCCACACGGCCCTCGGAAATCCCCCGCCGCACTCCTGAAACCCCTGAGGAGGAACCTCGCGATGACTGCGACAACAGTGGACTCCGCGCCGCGCCGAGGGTCGAGCGCCCTCGCGGTCCTGCAGCGGATCGGCCGCAGCCTGATGCTGCCGATCGCCGTGCTGCCCGCCGCCGCGCTGCTGCTCCGGTTCGGCCAGCCCGACATGCTCGGAGAGGACGGCCTCGGCTGGAACCGCGTCGCCGAGGTCGTCGGCGGCGCCGGCCAGGCCCTGTTCAGCTACCTGCCGCTGCTGTTCGCGGTCGGCGTGGCGATCGGGTTCGCCCGCAAGTCCGACGGCTCCACCGCGCTCGCCGCCGTGGTCGGGTACCTGGTGTTCGACCAGGTCTCCAAGATCATGTTCTCGCACAGCGACGAGCTCAAGGGCAACGTGCTGATCACCAAGGTGGTGGACGGGGCGCCCAAGGAGGTCATCGACTTCGGGGCCAAGAACCCCACCGACGTCCTCGGCGGCATCCTCATCGGCGTCGTCGCCGCACTGCTCTACCAGCGCTTCTACCGGGTGAAGCTGCCCACCTACCTGGCGTTCTTCGGCGGCCGGCGGTTCGTTCCGATCATCACGGCGCTCGCCGCCCTGGTGCTCGGCGTCCTGATCGGCTTCATCTGGCCGGTGTTCGGCAGCTGGCTGACCGACTTCGGCAACTGGATCACCGGCGCGGGCGCGGCCGGCGCCGGCATCTACGGCGTCATCAACCGCCTGCTGCTGCCGTTCGGCCTGCACCACATCCCGAACTCGCTGATCTGGTTCGTGTTCGGCTCCTACAACGGCCCGGACGGCACCGTGCACGGCGAGATCAACCGGTACCTGGCCGGCGACCCGCACGCGGGCGGCTTCCTCGCCGGGTTCTTCCCCGTCCTGATGTTCGGCCTGCCCGGCGCGGCCCTCGCCATCTGGCGCGCCGCTCCCCCGCACCGCCGTCCCGCGGTCGGCGGCATCATGATCTCCGCCGCGCTCACCGCGTTCGTCACCGGCGTCACCGAGCCCATCGAGTTCGCGTTCATGTTCGTCGCGCCCGTCCTGTACGGGGTGCACGTCGTCCTCACCGGGATCTCGATGGCGGTCCTGGAGGCGGCCGGCGCCCAGCTCGGCTTCGGCTTCTCCGCGGGCGGCATCGACCTGCTGCTGAACGCCTCGAAGGACAACACCAAGGGGCTGTGGCTCATCCTCGGGATGGGGGTCCTGTACTTCTTCCTGTACTACTTCATCTTCAAGTTCCTGATCACGAAGTTCAACTTCGCGACCCCGGGCCGCGAACCCGAGGACGAGGAGTCGACGGCCGTCGACGCGGGCGCCGACCCCGAGCTCGCCGGCGGCGCGAAGAAGAAGAACCGCAAGGGCACCGCCGAGCCGCAGGACTCTCCGGCCGGCTGAGCCCTCCCCTGAGTCCCGGGCCCCCGCACCCCGGGACTCGCTCCCGAAGGCGGCGGGACGCACTTCGCGTCCCGCCGCCTTTCCCATTCCCGTTACGGGAGCGGCCGTATGCGGTCAGGACGTATTTTCCACAAGCTTCGTGACTCCTGTTTCAAAAAGCGATTCAGGAGGTTTCATGGTGCGTCCGGTCAGAAGCGGGGCAGTTCGGTTCGTTCGGTACCGCCCGGCCCCCGCCGTTCACGGAACGCTGGCGTTGCGGCCCGTGGCGGGGCCCGCGCCCGGAGGGCCGGGGCTGCGGCTCGTCCGTCCGGCGGACGGGGAGGACGCGGAGGTCCAGGCCGTCGCGGAGGCGTCCGTCCGGCTCGCCGTGGAGGTCCTGGCGGGGACGCGGCCGGCGCACCAGCTGGCGCTCGTGGCGGTCCCGGCGGTGTGCCGGGAGATCGCCGCCCAGCTCGGCCCGAGGGCGCGCGGCGGGCGGGTCGTCCCGCCGAAGGTGCTGTCGACCCGATCGCAGCGGCCGGCGCCCGACGTCGCCGAGGCGGTCGCCCTGGTGGTCGTGGCGGGACGCGTCCACGCGCTGGCCCTGCGGCTGGAGCACGCGCGGGGGCGGTGGCGCTGCACGGCGCTGGAGACGACCGCGCCCTGACATGCGCCGACGGGCCCCGACATGGTGAAGACGGCCCCTGACATGCGGAAGCGGCCTCCCGAGGCTTCGGGAGGCCGCTTCCGCGCGTCCTGCTCGTGCTTACGGGCGCCCTACTTGGCCTTGCTGCGCGGGTCGCCGTGGCAGCGCTTGAACTTCTTGCCGGAACCGCAGGGGCACGGGTCGTTGCGGTTGACGCCCGCGTACTCGTCCGTGGTCTCCTCGCTGTGGCGCTCGACGCCGCCCTCGCCGTCGACGGTCGGGGCCGAGTACTCCAGCTTCTTCGGACGATTCGGCTCGTCGAGGCCCTTCGCCTTGATCGCGACGGCCTCCTCGGCCTCCTCGGGCTCCTCGACCTCCTCGTCGTCGGTCTTGTCCATGTCCACCGTGGGGGCGGACTTGGCGACCGACACCGGTTCGGCGCCCACGACCGGGGCGTCCGGCTGCTCCTCCACCTCGACCTCGAGGTTGTAGAGGTAGCCGACCGACTCCTCCTTGATGCCGTCGAGCATCGCGTTGAACATGTCGTAGCCCTCGCGCTGGTACTCCACCAGCGGGTCGCGCTGCGCCATGGCCCGCAGGCCGATGCCCTCCTGGAGGTAGTCCATCTCGTAGAGGTGCTCGCGCCACTTGCGGTCCAGCACCGACAGCACGACGCGGCGCTCCAGCTCGCGCATGACCTCCGCGCCGAGCTCCTCCTCGCGCTTGTCGTAGGACGCCAGGGCGTCCTCGCGGATCTTCTCGGCGAGGGTCTCGGCGTCCAGGCCGGAGATGTCGCCGCCGACGTCCTCGACCAGCTCGTCCACCGTGATCGAGATCGGGTAGAGCTGCTTGAACGCCTTCCACAGCTTGTCGAGGTCCCACTCTTCGGCGAAGCCCTCGCCGGTGGCGCCCGCGACGTAGCCGGCGACGACCTCGTCGATCATCCGGCGGACCTGGTCGTGCAGGTCCTCGCCCTCCAGCACCTTGCGGCGCTCGGCGTAGATGACCTTGCGCTGCCGGTTCAGCACCTCGTCGTACTTCAAGACGTTCTTGCGCATCTCGAAGTTCTGCTGCTCGACCTGGCTCTGAGCCGACTTGATCGCGTTGCTGACGATCTTGGACTCGATCGGCACGTCGTCCGGGATGTTCAGCCGGGTCATGATCGCTTCGACGCGGGCCGAGTTGAACAGCCGCATCAGGTCGTCCTCGAGCGAGAGATAGAACCGGGACTCGCCCGGGTCGCCCTGCCGGCCGGAGCGTCCGCGCAGCTGGTTGTCGATGCGCCGCGACTCGTGCCGCTCGGTCGCCAGGACGTACAGGCCGCCGACGTCGACGACCTCCTCGTGCTCGCCCTTGACGTCCTCCTTGGCCTTCTCCAGCGCCTCGGGCCAGGCCGCCTCGTACTCCTCGGGCGTCTCCAGCGGCGACAGCCCGCGCTGGTGCAGCGCCAGGTCGGCGCGGAAGTCGGGGTTGCCGCCGAGCATGATGTCGGTGCCGCGTCCCGCCATGTTCGTCGCGACGGTGACGCCGCCCTTGCGGCCCGCCTCCGCGACGATCGTCGACTCCTGCTCGTGGTGCTTGGCGTTCAGCACCGCGTGCGGGATGCCGCGCCGCTTGAGCATCTTGCTCAGCCGCTCGGACTTCTCGACCGAGGTCGTGCCGACCAGGACCGGCTGCCCCTTCTCGTGCCGCTCGGCGATGTCGTCCACCACGGCCTCGAACTTGGCCTGCTCGGTCTTGTAGACGACGTCCGCGACGTCCTGGCGGATCATCGGCTTGTTCGTCGGGATCGGCACCACGCCGATCTTGTAGGTCTTGTTGAACTCCGCCGCCTCGGTGTCGGCGGTTCCGGTCATGCCGGAGAGCTTGTTGTAGAGGCGGAAGAAGTTCTGCAGGGTGATCGTGGCGAGCGTCTGGTTCTCGTCCTTGATCGCCACGCCCTCCTTGGCCTCGATGGCCTGGTGCATGCCCTCGTTGTAGCGGCGGCCGTGGAGGATGCGGCCGGTGAACTCGTCCACGATCAGGACCTCGCCGTTCATGACGACGTAGTCCTTGTCGCGCTTGTAGAGCTCCTTGGCCTTCAGGGCGTTGTTGAGGAAGCTCACCAGCGGCGTGTTCACCGAGTCGTAGAGGTTGTCGATGCCGAGCCAGTCCTCGACCTTCTCCACGCCGGACTCGGTGACGCCGACCGTGCGCTTCTTCTCGTTCACCTCGTAGTCGCCGGGTCCGTACTCGTCGACCTGCCCGGCGGTGCTGATCAGCTCGGCGCGCTTCAGCCGCGGGACGATCTTGGCGAACTCCGAGTACCACTTGGAGTTCTGCTCGGCCGGACCGGAGATGATCAGCGGGGTGCGGGCCTCGTCGATGAGGATCGAGTCGACCTCGTCCACGATCGCGTAGTTGTGGCCGCGCTGGACGCACTCCTCCAGGCTCCACGCCATGTTGTCGCGCAGGTAGTCGAAGCCGAACTCGTTGTTCGTCCCGTAGGTGATGTCGGCGTTGTAGGCCGCCCGGCGCTCGTCCGGGGTCATCTGCGGGAGGATGACGCCGACCTCGAGGCCGAGGAACTGGTGGATGCGGCCCATCCACTCGGCGTCGCGCTTGGCCAGGTAGTCGTTCACCGTGACCACGTGGACGCCGTCGCCCGCGAGGGCGTTGAGGTAGGCGGGGAGCACGCAGGTCAGGGTCTTGCCCTCACCCGTCTTCATCTCGGCGATGTTGCCGAGGTGCAGCGCCGCGCCGCCCATCACCTGGACGTCGTAGTGCCGCTGGCCGAGCACGCGCTTGGCGGCTTCGCGTGCGGTCGCGAACGCCTCGGGCAGCAGCTCGTCCAGCGACTCGCCGTCGGCGAGTCGCTCCCGGTACTTGTCGGTCAGCTCGCGCAACTCGGCGTCGCTCATCTCGAGGAAGTCCTCCTCGATCGAGTTGACCTGATCCGCGAGCTTCTTGAGCTTGCGCAGAGTTTTTCCCTCGCCCGCACGAAGGATCTTGTCGATGACTGGCGGCACTCTCGAAGGCTCCTTGCAGATCGTGGGTCACCGCTCCAGGCGGCGCGCACACCACACGTACGATGCCCATCGTAGGCGAGACCCAGAATGGTCTAGGTCACTCCGGAGCGCAATCCACAGAGCGCCCCGTTTGACTGCCGGGGCCCCGGAGAAGATGTCTCACACCTCAGGAGGGAGTGCTATGTCGGAAGAGTCGCACGGTTCGCACGCCGGCCGGCCGAGTTCGTGGATCGCCGTCACCGTCATCTTCGCCGGTTTCGTGGTAGGCGGCGTCGGGCTCTGCCTGGGCCCCTTGTGGGTCATGTTCTGGGTCGGCGCCGGCATCGTCGTCCTCGGCATGCTGGTCAGCTGGGTCGTCCACCTGTTCTCCGACGTCGTCGTGGACGCGCCCCGCGTCATCCCCGAGATCGTCGACTACTCCCTGTTCGGATCCCAGTCCGACAAGCGGCGCGGCGGCGACGCCGGCGAGGTCCTGGACACCCCCGTGGCCACCGACACCCAGCAGTCCCCCCACGGCTGACCTCCCCGCCCGAAGCCCCGACGGCCGCCCCTCGGCCCCCGGCCGCTCCTCGCCCGCTGCGGGAGCCCGCCGGCCCCGGCGGGCGGCTCCTTGGGTTTCCGGCGCCCCCGCCCGCGCCGTGTTGCCCCCTGAGCAGGGCTGGAGCACCCTATGGGCTTGCGGGGATCAGGAGGGAGACGCGGAAGTCAGGGCGGCTTTGACGAGGACGGCGGGCAAGGTGGTGCGCTCTATACGGACGTCGTCGCAGCCGACCCACGCCGCGGCGCGCCACAGGGCGGTGGCGAGGGCGGTCGCCGACGTCTCCGTACGGGCGGCGGTGCGGGTCGCCCACGGTTCCATGGACACCTGGCGGGCGATGAGCGTGCGCCCCTCCCGCGCGGGGTCGACGCGTCCGATGATGCGCCCGCCGGCCAGGAGCGGCATCGCGAAGTACCCGTGGACGCGCTTGGCCTTCGGGACGTACGCCTCCAGACGGTGGTCGAAGCCGAACACGCGCGAGGCGCGGGCGCGGTCCCAGACGAGGGAGTCGAAGGGCGAGAGCAGCGCGGTGGCGTGCCTGCCCTTGGGCGGTGAGGCCAGCGCGCCGGGGTCGGCCCAGGCGCGCCGGTTCCAACCGGCGACCTCGACGGGGACGAGCCCTGCCGCCTCGACCACGCGGTCGACCTGGTCCTGCTTGATCCGGTAGTAGTCGGCGAGGTCGCCGCGGGTGGCCACGCCGAGGGCCCGCCCGGCGCGGGCGACGAGGGCGGTCAGGCAGGCGTCGTCGTCGAGGTCTTGCGCGAGGAGATCGGCGGGGACGGCGCGTTCGGCGAGGTCGTAGACGCGGCGCCAGCCGACCCGCTCGACGCAGACGACCTCGCCGATGTCCAGCAGCCACTCGATGCCGATCTTGTGGTCGCTCCAGTCCCACCAGTCGGCGCTGGCCTTGGCGCCGCCGAGCTCCTTGGTGGTGAGGGGTCCGTCGGCGCCGAGCCGGGCGCGGATCTCGTCGCAGACGCCTTCGGGCACCTTGTGCCAGCGCCATCCGCGGCGCAGGTAGGCGCGGCGCCGGAACGCGAACAGCGGCCAGTCGGCCATGGGCAGGATGGACGCGGCGTGGGCCCAGTACTCGAACGTCCCGCCGGTGGGCGAGCCGTTGGCGCCCGCCCCGTCGACGGCCGGGCCGTCGGCGGCCGGTCCGGGCTTCGCGGAGCGGCGTGTCGCGGGCCTGACGGCCTGGCGCCCGCCCCAGTAGGCGGCCTCGATCTTGTCGCGCCCGACCGGGCCGAGGCGGGCGTAGGGCACCAGCTCGTGGGACCGGGCCAGAACCGAGATCGTGTCGAGCTGGACGGCGCCGAGCCGCTCCAGCATCGCCGGCACGCCCCCCTGTGGACGCGCCCCCAGGAAGCCCTGGGCGCGCAGCTGGAGCCGCCGTGCCTCGTCCGCGCTGAGTTCCACCACGCCGGCGATGCTACGACACAACACCGACAAACCCGGATTGCCGGTCGCCCCACCCCCCGGGCTACCCGGCCTCCCAGGCGGTCTCACAAGCCAGGCCGGGTCCCTCTACCCGCCGCACGACCGTAGCGGGACGCACGGCAGGCGCCGGCGTGCCCCGCAGAGGGCTTTCCCGGCCTCCTTGGGCGGAGGCACGGGCGGGTGGTCGTCTCGGGTCAGGTGATCTCTAGGAGTTTTTCGCGGACGGCGTAGACGACGGCCTCCATCCGGGAGTGGAGCTGGAGCTTCTCCAGGATGTTGCGCACGTGGTTCTTCACCGTGTTCTCGGAGATGAACAGCTCGCGCGCGATCTCCCGGTTGCCGAGGCCGCGTGCGACGAGGCGCAGCACTTCCATCTCGCGCTCGGTGAGGCGGGGCGCGGGGACCTGCTGCGTGCGCTCCTCGCTGCGCTTGGACAGCGAGGCGAACTCGGTGATGAGCTTGGACGCCATCGACGGGCTGATCAGCGACTGGCCGCCGTGCACGGCGCGGACGGCCTGCGGGACCTCGTCGATCGAGATCTCCTTGAGCAGGTAGCCGCTGGCACCGGCCTTGATCGCCTCGAAGAGGTCCTCCTCCTCGTCGCTGATGGTCAGCATGACGATCTTCGCGCTGGGCGCGGCGTCCTTGATCGCGGTGCACGCCTCGATGCCGCTGCGGCGCGGCATCCGGATGTCCATGAGGACGACGTCCGGCAGCAGGTCGCCGGCCATCTCCACGGCCTGCTGCCCGTCGCCGCCCTCGCCGATGACCTCGATGTCGTCCTCGCCCTGGAGGACCATCTCCAGGCCGCGGCGGAACAGCGCGTGGTCGTCGACGATGAGCACGCGGATGGGGTCTGCCGCTCCGGTCGGCGCTGCCGCCTCCCGGCCGGCGGGGGCGGTGCCGGCGCCTGGCTGGCGGGGTACCGCCGCGGCGTCGCGAGTCTCGGGCTTCTCGCTCACCAGAGTCGCGGCGTGAAGGAGACGCCGCTTCCCCCCTTCACTATTCAGCGATATGGAACTGCGGAGGGTCGTTCTCCTACGGGTCGTCCTCGGGAACCTACGGGGTCCGGGGACGAACCCGGGGGATTTCAGACCGGGGTGTCTCCCGGTTAACCGCCGCGCGCCCCGGGAGGTTCCCGGGACGCGCCGCGTCGCGGATCGGCTGATGCGCCTTTTCAGATCATGACATGGTTCGGGCGGTGACGTGACGCGAGTACCGCATCACTCTTCGACAAGTCTGATGACTCCGTAGTCCCAGCCTCGCCTCCGGTAGACGACCGAGGGGTGCCCCGTGGACTTGTCGCGGTACAGGAAGAAGTCGTGGCCGACGAGCTCCATCTCGAAGAGGGCCTGCTCGATGCCCATCGGCTCGGCCTGGTGGAACTTCTCGCGGACGACGAGGGGGCCGTCGCCGTCCATGGGGATGGGGACGAGGTTCTCCTCCTGGGGGACCACCTCGGTCTCGGCTTCGGCCTCCACGGGCTGCGCGGCCGGCTCGACAGGCTCGGGCCCGACGGCGGGGAGCGTTTCGGGGAGCGTCTCCATCGTGGCGAGCTTGGCGCGGCCCTTGCCGCCGTGGTGCTTCGCGCCGTGCCCCTTGCGCCGCTCCGCGTCGCGGCGGAGCTGTGACTCCAGCTTGTCCAGCGCCAGGTCGAGGGCGCCGTAGCGGTCGTCGGCGGCGGCCTCGGCGCGGATCACCGGACCGCGGGAGCGGATCGTGAGCTCCACTCGCTCGCGCTGGTCGGCCAGGCGGGGATTGCGTTCCTCTGACACCTCCACGTCCACGCGGATGACCTTCTGGTCGAGCCGCTCGATCTTGGCGAGCTTGTTGTCGACGTGCCGACGGAACCTGTCGTTGACGTCGGTGTGCCGGCCCCTCACGGTGATGTTCACGTGGGACCCCCCTTCTCCCGGTTACGGTTCATGCCCGTTCCGGGGCCCCTGACAGCCCCGAACGGGTACCAAAGGACGGTGGGTCGCACCCGCCCGGCCGACCTGGTCTTCGTCCCCACATCCGCCTGCTGAGGGGCTCGCGGCGCTTTCGCCACTACTGCCCTTCTCCCGTTTCGGGGGATATCGGATCCCACGACGGGGCAGGACTTACCTCTAAGGCGCACCGTGATCGGTCGACGAGAAGTCGCCTTACGTGGGCCGTTTCGCCTGCGCCTGGCATCGGCTAGCCGGATCGTCTGCCGTGCCCCTGACGGGCACTGCGATCCAACGCAACCACGGACCCGGGCGGGTGCCATGTCAGGAACGCTAACCCCTTACGCCACGAATGTCAGGGGGGTGCGGCGAGGAAAAACTCACTGACCGTCATCGTTGACTGCCTCAGCGGGGTCTTACGCCGCCTCTCCGGGACCCCGTCACGGACGTGAAACCCCCGTGTGCACGCCGCTCACGGGCCTACCGCCCGCCCAGGTCAGCTGGGACTCACCCCTCGGTGAGTTTCCGAAATCCCTGCCGCCCCATGTCCTTATGTGACTCGATTAACTTCACACTGTCCCCCTACACCCCACAGGCCCGACAAGTTCCACTACACGGCGTCACCAGAACCGGTGCCGGGGCGTCGCGGCGATGGTGGCCGCCCCGGTCACGTCCGCGCCGGCCGCCCGCAGGGCTCGCGCGGCCTCGGCCAGGGAGGCGCCCGTCGTGACCACGTCGTCGACCAGGACGACGCGGCGCCCGGCGACCTCGGCGCGCACCTCGATGGCCCCCGCGAGGTTGGCGGCCCGTTCCCTGGCCGAGAGCCCGGCCTGGTCGGCCACGCGCCCTCGCTGCCGCAGGGCGCCGAGCGCGGACACGGGAACACCGCCCGCGCGGAGCCGCCGGACCGCGACGTCGACCGTCCCCCGCAGGGGGTCGTGGCCGCGCCGACGCACGGCCCTGCGCCCCGACGGCACCCACACCACCACCGGCGGGCCGGGGCCGGACGGGAGGGCGGCGTGGACGGCCGTCGCCAGGGCCTCCCCCAGCGGGACGGCGAGCGCCGCGCGTCCGCGCTCCTTGTAGGAGGCCAGGATCGTGCGGAGCGGCCCCTCATAGGCCGCCACGGTCCACGGAGGGGGCAGCCCGGCGGGCGCCTGCCCCGCCGGCCGCGCCCCCGCCCTCAGGGGACGTGCGCACGCGTCGCACAGCAGCCCCGGATGATGCCCGCACCCGGCGCAGCGTTGCGGAAGGAGCAGGTCGATCAGATCGGCGAGAACACTCATGCCCTCGACGATGCCGGGCGCACCCGGCCACCGCCCCGCACTCCCGGAACTGTGGATAACTCTCAGTGATCACAACGCGGCGGGCAATGGGCAAGGTGATACCGCCGCTTCGGCGTGTCGCGGTACGCCCGGATCCGCGCGTCAGCCCGGGTAGGAGGGGTCCTTGGCGGGGGTGGGGCAGATCCAGGCGCTGTAGGAGTTGCTCGGGGAGCGCTGGCGGCAGACCTGGTCCTTGCCGGACGAGCGGGTGCCGATGAGGATCGGGGCGCCGGGGGCGGCGGCGATCGTGCGGGGCTCGCCGAGGGAGCCGACGCCCAGGGACGTGATGGCGCTGCCGCTGATCGGCATCAGGAACGGGAGGGTCTGCGAGTCGCGCTTGGCGCGGCCTAGGACGGCGAGGGTGCCGTAGTCCCGCCAGGCGAGGTCGACGGCGTCCTGGAGCTCGGAGCTCACGGGCAGGAAGGAGCCGACGTCCGGGGCGCCTCCGGAAGCCTGGACTATGCGTCCCACCTGGACCTGGGGGCGGCCGTCCACGCGGGCGATCACGGCCGCGCGGACGCCGTCGCGGGCCACGCGGAAGGCGAGGACCTCGCGGCCGCCGAGGCCCCAGTGGGCGGCGCGGACGGGCGGCCCGCCGCGCCTGCGCACCCAGAGCGAGGACTCGTCCTTCTTCGTCTCCACGATCCACAGGGTGCCGTCGTGGCTCCAGGTCGGCGCGGTGAAGTGGGCCCCGGGACGCGCGGTCAGCAGGACGCGGGGCGCGGGCTGGCCGGTGACGGGGCCGGCGACCAGGACCTGGCTCTCGTCGGCGCTCAGGCCCGCGAACTCCTGGTGGTCGGGGGCGACGGCGGGACGGGTGAGCCGGCCGGCGGCGCCGGTCACGACGGGCTGGGCGCGGTCGCTCTCCAGGGTGCCGAGGAAGCCGGAGGGGCCGACGACGTAGGCGCTCTGCTGGACGCCCGCGCCGGGCACCTGGCCGTCGGGCGAGTTGCCCTCCCATCCGTTCACGGACTGCGTGGCGTCCGTGCCGTCGGGCGCGACGGTCCTCCCCTCGATCGACAGCCGCCACGACTTGATCTCCGAGAGCTGCCGCATCGTCCACGAGAGCTGCGCCGACATGCGCTCGACGTCGCCGCCGCGGGCCTGGCCCGTGAGGTCGACGGTCGCGACGTCCTTGTCGATCCGCACGCTGCGGCGGAGCCGGGTGCCCTCGGGGAAGGCGGTGTCGACCGCGCCGTTCAGCCAGGAGGTCGGGCCGGTCAGCAGGGCCTGGACGAGCTGGGTGGGCAGCGTCCGCCGGTTCACCACGGGCAGGAAGACGCCGTTCGGGACGAGGGTGCGCCGGTCGGGCGCGAAGAAGTACAGGTTGACGGTGCGCATGGCGCGCTCGACGTCGTCCTTGGTGAGCAGCAGGCCGGCCTTGTCGTCACCGGGGAGGCCGGCGATGCGCCAGACGCCCTGCGGGGTCTTGGAGAGCTGGAACGTGGCGTCGAGCGCCTTCGGGGAGGCGGTGTACTGGCCGTCGGCGGTGATCGTGCCGAGCTCCTCGCCGGTGATGCGGACGGTCGCCTGGTTCCCGGACGACTTGATCACGTGCGGGTCGGTGATGCGGCTCGCCAGCACGGTCACGAAGGGCCGCAGGCCGGGGTTCCAGGACGTCTGGCCGGACAGGTACTGCTTGGCGACCTTGTGCCCGTCGTCGAAGCTCGCGGACGCGGAGAGGAAGCCCGAGACGATCTGGGCGGGGCCCCACTCGGGGCGCGGCTTCACCGGGATCAGCCGGACGTAGGGGTCGTCGACGCGCTCGGCGCGCTCGGCGGGCTTGCCGGAGACGACCTGCCCGCCGCTCGGCACGTTCGCGCAGCCGGCGCCGCCGAGGACCAGGACGGCGACGGCGAGCAGGCACGTGATCCGCCGGGTTCCCGCGCAGGGGCTCATTCGCCCGCCTCCAGCTCCGCGAACAGCGGGCGGGCGTCACCGGCCCCCGGCGGGACGAGCGGCAGCGGCGAGCCCCGCAGTTCGGCCCCGGCCACGCGCGGCAGCGAGAGGCGGAACTGGGAGCCCGCGCCGGGCTCTCCCCACGCCTGGAGCCAGCCGCCGTGCAGCTGCGCGTCCTCCCGGGAGATCGACAGGCCGAGCCCGGTGCCGCCGGTGGTGCGGGCCCGGGCCGGGTCGGCGCGCCAGAAGCGGTCGAAGACCATCTGTCCCTCCCCCGGTTTCAGCCCGACTCCGTGGTCGCGGACGGAGACGGCGACGGCGTCGCGGTCGGCGCCCACGGAGACGACGATGTCCTCGCCGTCGCCGTGCTCGACGGCGTTGACGAGGAGGTTGCGCAGGATGCGCTCGACGCGGCGGCGGTCGACCTCGGCCAGGCAGGGCTCGCCCGGCAGCTGCAGGATGACCTTGCTGCCCTTGCGCTCGGCGAGGCCCTGGATGTCGCCGACGACCCGCAGCACGAGGTCGCGCATGTCGAGGGACTCGGCGTCGAGCGTCGCCGCGCCCGCGTCGTGGCGGCTGATCTCCAGCAGGTCGGCCAGGAGCGACTCGAACCGCTCCAGCTGGCTCTGCAGCAGCTCCGCGGACCGCCCGACGGACGGGTCGGCGAAGCCGTCGCGGTTCTCGTAGAGCATGTCCGCGGCGATCCTGATGGTGGTCAGGGGCGTGCGCAGCTCGTGGGAGACGTCGGAGACGAACTGGCGCTGCACCTGCGACAGGTCCTCCAGCTCGCCGATCTTCTCCTGGAGGTTGGCCGCCATGTCGTTGAAGGAGCGGGCGAGCCGGGCCAGGTCGTCCTCGCCCCGGACCCGCATGCGCTCTTCGAGGCGTCCGGCGGCGAGTCTCTGCGCGCCCTGGGCCGCGAGCCGCACCGGGATGACGACCTGCCGCGTGACCAGGGAGGCGATCGCGGCCAGCAGCAGCACCAGGACGATGCCCACTCCGGCCAGGGAGCGGCTGACGTTGGTGAGGGTCTGCTGCTCCTGCGTCAGCGGGAACAGGTAGTACAGCTCGAACTGGCCGGTCTTGCCGCCGACGATGAGGCCGCGCTCGTCCGCGCGGTCTCCGATGTAGGAGAGCCTGCCGTAGGTGTAGGCGCGGGACCCGGCGGGCGCGTTCTTCAGCTCCTCGCGGAGCCGCTTGGGGACGCTCTCCTGGCGCAGTTCGTTGGTGGTGTACCCGTCGAAGTACTGCTCGGTGGTGTCGCGGATGTAGACCTCGTAGAGCCCGGAGGGCCCGCTGCGGGCCTTGAGCCGGTCGATCGTCGAGTTCAGCCTGCTGCCGTCGCCGGTGGAGTTGCCCAGGTCGCGCTGGACCTGCGCCAGGCCGTCGTCCAGTTGGAGACGGGCCGCCTTGACCTTGCCGTCCATCAGCGCGGACGACACCTGCTGCATGAGGAACGCGCCCAGGATCGCCACCACGATCGCCGAGATGAACAGGGTGGACGTGACGACGCGTACCTGGATCGACCGGCGCCAGCGCAGGTAGCCGGCGCCCGCGGCGCCCTGGACGACGCGGCGGACCGCGCCCAGCCCGCGCCGGACGAACCGCTTCGCCCTCCTCATGTCGACGTTCATGGGAGGTCCGCGAGGCGGCGCGGCGGTACGGAAGGGCGCTGGTCGGTCATCGGCGTGTCACGGGGATCGCGGCGGACGGCGGGACGGGCCTCAGGCCGGGCCGGCCTTGTAGCCGACCCCGCGCACGGTGACGACGATCTCGGGCCGTTCCGGATCTTTCTCGATCTTGGCGCGGAGCCGCTGGACGTGCACGTTCACCAGCCGCGTGTCGGCGGCGTGCCGGTAGCCCCAGACCTGCTCCAGCAGCACCTCGCGGGTGAACACCTGGCGGGGCTTGCGGGCGAGGGCGACCAGCAGGTCGAACTCCAGCGGGGTGAGCGGGATGTGCCGGTCGCCGCGCTTGACCGAGTGGCCGGCGACGTCGATGGTGATGTCGCCGATCTGCAGGGTCTCGGGCGCCGGCTCGTCGGTGCGGCGCAGGCGGGCGCGCACGCGCGCCACCAGCTCCTTGGGCTTGAACGGCTTGACGATGTAGTCGTCGGCGCCCGACTCCAGGCCGAGGACGACGTCCACCGTGTCGCTCTTGGCGGTCAGCATGACGATCGGCACGCCGGACTCGGCACGGATCTGCCGGCACACGTCGATGCCGTCGGCCCCCGGCAGCATCAGGTCGAGCAGCACGAGGTCGGGCCGGGTCTCCCGGAACGCCTCCAGCGCCTTGTCGCCGTCGTGGACGAACGACGGCTCGAAGCCCTCGCCCCTCAGCACGATGCCGAGCATCTCGGCGAGCGCGAGATCGTCGTCGACGACCAGTACACGTCCTCTCATGGCCCTCATCGTCACAAGTCGGGGTTCGGTGGAGTGGGGCGCGATGCTCCGGCGCCACCTCGCCAGGGAGAGTTATGCCTTGGCGTGCAAGGTTACCCGCGTTTGCGTCGTACGGCGCTCCTCCGCATCGTCCGGGCGACTCGCCATCGTAGGCGCGACTCCCGAAACCAGCGCAAGATCTACGCCGCGCCCGTGACAGGATGACCTGACCGGCGGCCGCGTACCGGCCCGGATCGGGCCAGATCGGACGCGCCGCCGACCCGCCGAAGAGCGCAGGGAGACGGGATGCCGGGACCGGACGGCTGGGACGACGACGCCGGCGCCACCGATGTGGCGCGGGGCGTCCCGTTCCGTCCCCTGTCGATCTCGGAGATGCTGGACGGCGCGATCGCCGGCATCCGGCGCAGGCCGCGCGCCACGCTGGGCCTGTCGGTGGCGGTCAGCACGGTGATCCAGGTGACGAGCTCGGTCGCCGCGTACTTCTTCGTCGGCGACGAGGCCCGCGACGAGGTCACCCCCGACCTGCTGATGGAGTCGCTGGGCGCCCAGCTGACCCTGTCGCTGCTGGGGCTGGTGCTGTCGGCGTTCGGGATCCTGCTGCTGGCGGGGCTGGTGGCGCCGATCCTGGGGCGCGAGCTGCTGGGACTGCCGATCGCGCCGAGGCAGGCGTGGCGGGACGCCCGGCCGCGGCTCGGACGGCTGGTCGCCACGGCGTCGGCCGTCATGGGCGTCTCGCTGGGCGCGCTGGTCCTGCCGCTCGTCCCGTTCCTCCTCCTGATCGCCGCCGGGGAGCGCCCGGCGTTCGCGGTGCTCGCGGGGCTCTTCGGTTTCCCCCTCGGCATCGGGCTGATGGTGTGGCTGTACATCCTGTTCGTCCAGGCGGTTCCCGCGGTCGTCCTGGAGCGGCAGACCGTCGGCGGCGCGCTGCGCCGCGCGATGACCCTTTCCAAGGGGCGCTGGTTCCGGACGTGCGGGACGCTCCTGCTGGCCATGCTCGTGACCGTGTTCATGGGCTTCTTCGCCTTGCGGATCCCGTTCCTGTTCGCACAGTTGATCTTCTTTGACGACTCCTCCGGCAGCGGGGCGACGATGGGCGCGCTCGCCGTGGACACCGTGGGCCGGATCGTGAGCTGGTCCGTGGTGATGCCGTTCGACGCGGGTGTGATCGCATTGCTCTACATGGACCGGCGCATGCGCCGCGAGGGCTTCGACCTGGACCTGCGCACCCGGGGGCGTTCGGCCGCGGCCGTCGCCGCCGGGGAGCGGGGAACCGCCGGAGAGCAGGGCGCCGGCGAGCAGGACGAGGGGTTCATCGGCCTGTGGCGGACGGGCCCGGCGCAGGCCGGCCCTGCACCGGCACGTCCGTGGACGGGGGCGGGCACATGATTCTCGATCCGATCGGCCGCGACGAGGCCCGCGAGATGGCCCGCCGCGAGCTGGAGAAGCAGATCTACCAGCGCGACAAGCCGTCCTGGCTGGAGCGGGCCTGGGACGACTTCGCCGAGTGGCTGCGCCACCTGTTCGACAAGGCGCCCGCCCCGGAGTCGCAGGGCAGCGGCGGCGGGTGGACGTCCATCGCCATCGTCGTCGCCGTCGTGCTGGTCGCGGTCGCGCTGGTGGTGTGGCTGATGTGGGGACGCCGGAACCCGCGCTCCCGCAAGGACCCGCTGCTGGAGGACGCACCGTCCACGGCGCTCGACCACCGGGAGGCGGCGGAGCTGCACGCGGAGGCCGGGCGGTGGGCCGAGGCGATCCGGGAGCGGCTGCGCGCCATCGCCCGCGACCTCGAGGAGCGCGCGGTGCTGTCGGCGCGGCCGGGCCGGACCGCCGACGAGCTGGCGGCCGAGGCGGGCGAGGCGGTGCCGGAGCTGGCCGGCGAGCTGGCCGCGGGGGTGCGGATCTTCGACGACGTCTGGTACGGGGACCGGCCGGGCACACCCGAGGGATACGCGCGGATGAAGGAACTGGACGAGCGGCTGCGCGCGGCGCGGCCGAAGCCGCTGGAGTCCGACGACCTCACCCTGGCCGGAACCGGCGACGACGGGGGGCCGCGATGGTGACGGCCTCCCCTCCGCGCGACGCGCGGCCCGCCCCGGAGGCGTCCGCCCGGCAGGTCGCGGGGCGCCGCTGGCGGTCGGCGCGCGGCGTCGTCGCGGCGGTCCTGGCGATGATCGTGGTCGCGGTGGTGCTGGCCGCGCTGCGCCCCTCCGCGTCGGCCGAGGCGCTCGACCCGGAGTCGCCGAAGCAGGACGGCAGCCGGGCGCTCGTGGAGATCCTCCGGCAGCACGGCACGCCGGTGACGGTGGCCCGGAACACCCGCGACGCCCTCGGCGCGGCCGGGCCGGGCACGATCCTGGTGGTGACCCGCACGGAGCGGCTCACCGAGGAGGACCTCGCCCGGCTGAGCGGCGTCCCGGCGGATGTGCTGCTCGTCCGGCCGACGTCGTTCGCGCTGGAGGCGTTCGCCCCGCAGGTGCGCAGGCGGGGCCCGTCGTTCGAGGAGATCGCCGGACCGCGCTGCAACCTGCCCGTGGCGTCGCTCGCGGGGCCGGTCGACTTCCACGAGTCCGAGACCTACGAGGTCGCGGGCGCCGGCACGGCCTGCTACCGGACCGACTACGGCGACGCGAGACTCGTCCAGGTCGGCACCGGGGCGCACACCGTGACGGTGCTCGGCTCGACGGCGCCGCTGACGAACCGGCGGCTCACCGAGGAGGGCAACGCGGCCCTCGGCATGAACCTGGCCGGTGCGGGCACGTCGGCGGTCTGGCTCGCCCCGGACCTGCCCGAGAAGGGCTCCGGAGCGGGGCAGCGGTCGCTCGGCGATCTGCTGCCGTTCGGCGTGAAGCTGCTCGTCCTCCAACTGCTCGTCGCGGTGCTGCTGGTGGCCCTGTGGCGGGCCCGCCGCCTCGGCCCGGTCGTGGCGGAGGCGCTGCCCGTGGTCGTCCGGTCCGCCGAGACGGTCGAGGGCCTCGCCCGCCTGTACCGCGCCGGTCGCGCCCGCGACCGGGCCTCCGACGCGCTGCGCTCCGGCGCCCGCGAACGGCTCGTGCCGCTCCTCGGACTCCCCCGCAGCAGCGCACAGGACCCCTCCGCCGCACAGGAGATCGTCGTGGCGGTCGCCCGTCGCACGGCGTACGACGAGACGTACGTCGGAGCGGCCCTGTACGGTCCTGAACCCCTGGACGACGCCGGGCTGATCGCCCTCACCGACGTCCTCGACGACCTGGAAAGGCAGGTACGCCAGTCTTGAACCCCCCTGTAGAGCTCGGGAAGGACGACGTGCCCGGCGGCGCCCCCGGCGGCGCGGGGCCGGGCATGATCTCCGAGGAAGCCCGGCGCCAGGCCGAGACGGCCCGCGCGGCGCTCGCGGCCCTGCGCGGTGAGGTCGCCAAGACGGTCGTCGGCCAGGACTCCGTGGTGACCGGGCTGGTGATCGCCCTGCTCTGCCGCGGCCACGTGCTGCTGGAGGGCGTCCCCGGCACGGCCAAGACGCTGCTGATCAAGACGCTGTCGCGGGCCCTCGACCTGGACTTCAAGCGTGTCCAGTTCACCCCCGACCTGATGCCGGGCGACGTGACCGGCTCGCTGGTGTACGACAACCGGACGGCGGAGTTCGAGTTCCGCGAGGGTCCGGTCTTCACCAACCTCCTGCTCGCCGACGAGATCAACCGGACGCCTCCCAAGACGCAGGCCTCCCTCCTGGAGGCCATGGAGGAACGCCAGGTCTCGGTGGAGGGCACCGCGCGTCCTCTGCCCGACCCGTTCGTGGTGTGCGCCACGCAGAACCCGATCGAGTACGAGGGGACCTATCCCCTGCCCGAGGCCCAGCTCGACCGGTTCCTGGTCAAGCTGACGGTGCCCGTCCCCACGCGGGACGAGGAGATCTCCATGCTCCAGCGGCACGCCTCCGGGTTCGACCCCCGCGACCTGTCCGAGGTGAAGCCGGTCGCCGGAGCGGCCGAGCTGGCCGCCGGGCAGGCCTCCGTCAGGACCGTGCACCTCGACGCCAAGGTCGCCGCCTACGTGGTGGACCTGTGCAGGGCCACCCGGCAGTCCCCGTCCCTCCAGCTCGGCGTGTCGCCGCGCGGCGCGACGGCGCTGCTGGCCACGTCCCGCGCCTGGGCGTGGCTGTCGGGCCGCGACTACGTCACGCCGGACGACGTGAAGGCGCTGGCCAGGCCCACGCTGCGGCACCGCGTCCAGCTGCGTCCCGAGGCGGAACTGGAGGGCGCGACCGCCGACGGCGTGCTGGAGGGCATCCTCGCCCACGTCCCCGCCCCGCGCTGATGGCGCTGACCGGGCGTCTCGGGCTGCTGGCCCTCCTCGGCGCGATCGTCCCGCTGTTCGCGCCGAGCTGGTGGACGCTCTTCGCGCTGTGGGGCGCCCTGCTGCTCGGCGTCACCGCCGACCTCGCCCTGGCGGGGAACGTGCGGGCCCTGCGCTTCCACCGCGCCGGCGACACCAACGTGCGCCTCGGCGAGACGGCCCAGGTGTCGCTGATCGTGGAGAACCTCGGCCGGCGGCGCCTCAAGGCCCGGCTCCGGGACGTGTGGCCGCCCAGCGCGGGCGCCACGCCCCGCATGGTGAGGGTGGACGTGCCCGCCGGGGAACGGCGCCGCGTCGAGATGACGTTGACGCCGACCCGCCGCGGCGACCGGAAGGCCGTCACCGTCGTCGTCCGCTCCGTGGGGCCGCTCGGACTTGCCGCGCGGCAGCTCTCGCGTCCCGCGCCCTGGAGCGTCCGGGCGCTGCCCGCGTTCCCGTCCCGCCGCCACCTGCCCGCCAAGCTCGCCCGGCTGCGGGAGCTCACGGGCGCGCACGTCGCGCTGATCCGCGGGCAGGGCACCGAGTTCGACTCCCTGCGCGAGTACGTGGACGGCGACGACGTCCGGTCCATCGACTGGCGCGCCACGGCGCGGCGCGGCGACGTGGTCGTGCGGACCTGGCGCCCCGAACGCGACCGCCGCATCTACCTCGTCCTCGACACCGGCCGCACGTCCGCGGGCCGCGTCGGCGACATCCCCCGGCTCGACTGCTCGATGGACGCGGCGCTCCTGCTCGGCGCCCTGGCGTCCCGCGCCGGCGACCGCGTCGACCTGCTCGCCTACGACCGCCGCGTCCGCGCCCGCGTGGAGGGCGCCTCCCGCACCGACCTGCTTCCCGCGATGGTGCACGCCCTCGCGCCGCTGGACCCCGAGCTGCTCGAATGCGACGCCGCCGGGATGGTGTCGACGCTGATGGCGCGCGTCCGGCAGCGGTGCCTCGTCGTGCTGCTCACCGATCTGAACACCGCCGCGATCGAGGAGGGGCTGCTGCCCCTGCTGCCGCGCCTCACCGCCCGGCACCTCGTCATGATCGCCGCGGTGTCGGATCCGCGGGTCGCGGAGATGGCGGAGGGCCGCGGCGACCTCGCGTCCGTCTACGACGCCGCCGCCGCCGAGCGCGCCCGAGCCGAACGCCGCCGCCTGACGGCCGAACTACGAGGCCACGGCGTAGAAGTGGTGGACGCCCCACCGTCAGCCATAGCCCCCGCCCTGGCCGACGCCTACCTGGCCCTGAAAGCCGCAGGAAGGCTGTAGAGCCCACCGCACCCACGCAACAACCCACGGCTGCGATCGCGTCAAAGGCAGGTTCAGGGCAGAGCCCCAGCGCAACCACGCAACAACCTCAATGGTTGCGATCGCGTCCGAAGGCAGGTTCAAGCGAAGCGAGAACCTGATCGCGCAGCGAGCCGCAAGGCGAGACGAAGCGATGCCAGCGATCGCCCGCGGTGCCCGACGATGGAGGGCCGCCAGGCCCGAAGGAGGAGGGCACTGCAATAAACACAGCGATGCCAGCGATCGCCCGCTTTTATCGACGATGGAGGGCCGCCAGGCCCGAAGGAGGAGAAAAAAGCAAAATCAACCAGACACGGGCGCGAGATCCGGGTGGAGGTCGGAGTCGCCGGTTTCGCCCTGGCGGACGGCGCGGCGGCCCAGGACGATCACGTAGGCGAGGAAGGCGGCCTCGGCGATGACGCCGATGGTGATGCGCAGCCAGGTGATGTGGACCCAGCCGGTCACGAAGCCCTCGATGAGGCCGGACACGAGCAGCACCGCGATGAGGCCGAGGGCGATGCTGACGGCGGCGCGGCCCTCCTCGGCGAGGGCCTGGCCGCGGCGGCGCGGGCCCGGGTCGATGATCGTCCAGCCGAGCTTGAGGCCCCCGGCGCAGGCGAGGTAGACGGCGGTCAGCTCCAGCAGGCCGTGCGGGAGGATCAGGCCGAAGAACACCCCGCCCTTGCCGTAGGCGAACATCAGGCCGCCGCTGATCCCGAGGTTGACCTGGTTCAGCAGCAGGACGTAGACGGTCGGGATGCCGAGCAGGATCCCGAAGATGAGCGCGGTCGCCGACACCCAGGCGTTGTTGACCCACACCTGGAACGCGAACGAGGACGCGGAGTGCTCGGTGTAGTAGTTCGCGAAGTCGTGCTCGACGAGTTCGCGGATCTCGTCCGGCGTCCCGATGGTCGCCTGTACGTCGGGGCTGTGCACGACCCAGATCGCCAGGGCGAGCGACAACAGGTTGCCGAGAACGGCACTGCCGAGCCACCACCACCGCATCCGGTACGCGGCCGCCGGGAACGACACGGTCGCGAAGCGGGTGACGTCGCGCCAGAGCGGCGCCTGCGCGCCGCCCACCGCGGCCCTGCCGCGCGCCACCAGCGACGACAGCCGCCCCACGAGCTGCGGGTCGGGCGAGCTGGAGCGGACGACCGACAGGTGCGTCGCCGTGCGCTGGTAGAGATCGACCAGTTCGTCGGCTTCCGCGCCGGTCAGCCTGCGGCTGCGGTTGATGAGCCGTTCGAGGCGCAGCCATTCGGCGTTGTGCGCGGCCACGTAGGCGTCGACGTCCACCCGGCGAGACTAACGCCTCGGCCCGCCGAACCGGCACAATGGTCAATCCGCCCGCGTTGGAGGGACAGGACATGGCCGATCTCGTCACCGGCGAGGCCGTCGCGCTCGACATCCGGGTCGCGCGACTGGCCAGCCGGGCCTGCGCCATCCTCCTCGACCTGCTCTTCCAGATGGTGCTGCTGAACATCGTCGTCTACGTCACGGCGATGACCTCGCTGGTGGCCGACGACGCCTGGACGGTCGGGCTGACGCTCCTCGCCGTCGTCGCGGTGATCGTCGGGTATCCCTGCGCGTTCGAGACGCTGTCGCGGGGGCGGACGCTGGGCAAGATGGCCGTCGGGCTCCGCGTCGTCGGCGACGACGGCGGGCCGGTCCGGTTCCGGCAGGCGCTGGTGCGGGCGCTCGCCGGGTTCGTCGAGTTCTGGATGTTCTACGGCTCGCCCGCGCTGATCACGTCGTTCTGCAACCGGCGCGGCAAGCGGCTCGGCGACCTGTTCGCCGGGACGATCGTCATCCAGGAGCGGGTGCCCGCGTCGGCGCTGCTGGGTCCCGTCGCGGTGATGCCGCCGCAGCTCGCCTGGTGGGCGCGGAACCTGGAGCTGTCCATGCTGTCGGACGAGCTGGCGATGACGGCCCGGCAGTACCTGTCGCGGTTCTGGGAGCTGCTGCCGGAAGTCCGCGACTCGCTGGGGCAGCGGATCGCCTCGCAGGTCGTCGTGGTGGTGAGCCCGCCACCGCCGCCGGGGGTGCGGCCCGAGATCCTGCTGTCGGCCGTCCTCGCCGAGCGCCGCCACCGCGAGGAGCTGCGGCTCGCCGAGCGCCGGGCGCGCCGGATGCGCCGGTTGGGCCTTCCCGCCTGGGGCACCGCCCCCGTGCCCGTCCCGGCGATGGCGATGGCGGGGCCCGCGCCCTACGGCCCGCCGCGGCAGGGGCCGCCCGCTCCGCCGCCGTTCAGTGCTCCCCAGCCCGGCCGGCCGCGGTTCCTTCCGCCGAACGACTACGGCGCCGGGCCGTACCAGAACGTGCTGAACGCACCCCGGCCGCCCGTGCCGTATCCGGCGGGGCCCGCCGGCGGTCCGCCGCCGCAGCGCCCGCATCCGGGTTACTGACAAGATTGTCAATAGCAGCCGGAACTCCTAGAATCCGAAGAAATTTCAGGTTCAGGAGGCGGCATGCGCGTCCGTACTGCCCTCGGCGGGGTCGTCCTCGCGGCGCTCACCCTGACCCCGCCGGCCTCGGCCACGGCGCCCGCACACGCGGAGACCGCGCCGCTGCCCGCCATCACCGACGACCAGGGCAGGACCCTCCTCCTGCACGGCCTCAACACCGCGGGCAGCGCCAAGGGTCCGGGCGGGTTGCCCTGGGTGAAGCGGGAGGACGTCGTCCGGGAGGCTCGGGATCTGGGCACGAACTCCGTCCGGTACCTGGTCCAGTGGAAGAACGTGGAGCCGGAGCCCGGTCACTACGACGACGCCTATCTGGACGACGTCGCCGAACGTGTCGCCTGGTACGGCGAGCAGGGCATGCACGTCATCCTCGACATGCACCAGGACATCTACGGTCCGGCCGCGTGCGAGGGTTCCGGTAACGGCGCCCCGGCTTGGGCCACTTTCACCGACGGACTGCCCTGCACACCGCAGGACCCATGGGTGCTGACGTATCTCCAGCCCGCCATCCTGCGCGCCTACGACAACTTCTGGAACAACACCGGCAAGCACCCGGAACTGGTGCGGCGCTACACCGCGATGTGGGAGCACGTAGCGCAACGCTTCTCCCGCGTCCCTGCCGTACTGGGCTACGACCTCATCAACGAGCCGTTCGGCGGGACGCGCCAGTTCGGCTTCTTCGAAGGCCCGATCCTGACGCCCTTCTACCAGGGCGTCGTCAACGCGATCCGCGAGGTGGACGGCGACAACTGGGTGTTCGTCGAACCGCAGGCGCTCGGCCCGAACGAGGGCGCGGAGACCTCCCTGGGTGCTGTCCGGGACCCGCGCCCCGGTGGGCCCCGGATCGTCCTTGCGCCGCACTTCTATCCGGGTGGGGTCGACCTGGGCGGCTCATACGACGGCGTGGCGAAGATGCTCGTCCAAGCGCAGTTCACGCTCTGGAAGCGGAACATGCCCGCCGCCGCACGGCGCATGAACGCGCCGATGTGGCTGGGCGAGGTCGGCGGCATGGGGCAGGACGCTCCGGGCGCCGCCGATTTCACCGGCGACTGGCTCTCCATGGCGGACGAACTCGGCATCGGCTGGGCGTACTGGTCGAACGACCCGGGCTCCTCCGGAGTCACCGACGGCAAGGGCGAGCCGACCCTCTTCGCGAAACTGCTCGCCCGGCCCTACCCGCGGGCGGTCGCCGGCACGCTCACGAACGTCGCCCACGCGTCGGGCACGCTCACGGTGACCTGGCGCAACAAGCCCGGCGTGGCAGGCCCCACGGAGATCTGGTTCCCGTCCACCCCGAAGGTCACCTCGACCGACCCGGACGGGACGTGGCGGACGACCTGGGACGCGACGCGCCACGTCCTGTCGGTGTGGGCCGACCCCGGTAGACCGTCCCACACCCTCACGGTGAGGCCCTAGCCCGGGAGCGAGCGCAGCTTCTCGGTCAGCGTCGGGCGCAGCTTCTTCAGGCACAGCACCGGCCGGAAGGAACCTTCGCTCGTCATGTAGTCGGTGGCCTCGGCCGGGCACTCCTTCGTTGTGGCCACCCTGCCGACGACCTTCGCTATGGCGTCGCTGGACTCGCACTGGGCCTTGTCGAGATCACCGACGTTGAACGACGGATCCTCGATGCAGTCGCCCGGGGACAGCACGCCGCCGCCCGCGCCCAGGCACAGCACCGGGTCCGCCACGTTCCCGCCGCCGAAGGACCTCATCTTCATGGTCTCCAGCGTCTTGGCCGGGCACGCGCTCTCCGCGCCGACGCGCGCGATCAGCTTGCCGTACCAGTCCGGCTCGGAGCACGGCTGCTCCTTGCCGAAGCCGATGGAGCCGCTGCTCACGCAGTCGCCCGCCGAGAGGAACGCCCCGCCCGCGCCGGGGTCGCCCGGGTGGGAGCCCTTGAGGTTGCGCACGCACGCCTCGTAGTAGGTCTTGTCCTCCTTCTCGGCGCGGACGTTCGTGAAGCCGTCCGTGCCGCTCGGGCAGTCGGGCTCGGCACGCGAGCCGAACTGGAAGGCCGACGCCTCCTTCTTGCCGACGACCTTCACCACCTTGGCCTTCGCCTCGGCGTCGTCGCAGCTCACCCGGAGGCTCGGCGGGATCCTCTTGCCGTCGTCCATCCCGAACCCGGTGTCCACGCACTGCTCGGCCTTCACCGGGCCGGTCGGCGCGCCCGTCCCGTGGAGCGCCAGGAAGGCCACGCCCGCCAGCACGACCACGCCCGCGACCGCCACGGCCGCCCACACGACCGGCGAGGGCCGCTTCACCGGCGGCGGGCCCTGCGGCCCGGCGGGCGGAAACGGACCGGGCATCGGCGGGCCGGGCATCGGCGGGCCGCTCATCGGCGGCCGCCCCTGGCCGTGTCCCTGCGCCTGCCCCTGCCCCTCCGGCACCTGCCCGTACACCGCCACAACCCCCATACCTGATCTTGTCGGACGAGTACGAGAAGATACCGCATGCCTGGTCAGGGCAGGTTCGGCGGGGACTCCAGGGCGGTGAGCTCGATCCCGGGCGCGGCCAGCACGACGTCCCCGGCCCTGTGCACCGACTCGACCTCGCCCGTGGACAGATCGGTGACCTCGTACTCCGAGACGGAGAGCGGCCCGGTCTCCGTCTCGTGGACGGACGTCCCCGCCAGCCGCCAGCGCCACAGGGCCGTCAGCGCCGACAGCGACGTCCCGCTCAACCGGACGAGGCGGACATCGGTCTGCGCGCCCTCGTCCAGTTCCAGGGAACGGGCGACGGCGACGAGGAACCCCGGTGAGTCGTGAAGGAAGCCCGACGCCCGCTCGCTGTGCTCGGTGCCCGTCTCCCCGGCCGCGCGCACCCAGGCCAGCGCGCGTCCGGTCACGCCGCCGCGCACCCACCAGCCGGGCGTGACGACCTCGACGCGGATCTGGCGCCAGCGCGCGTCCACGACGAGGTCCACGCGGACGCCGTCGGAGCGCGCGGAGGTGTACCGCCACCCGGCGGGCCCGGGCGCGCACTGGAAGCGCTCCTCGAGCCCCCCGTCGAGATGCAGGTACGTCCCGGCCGGCACGGCTCAGGATCCGATGCGCCAGGAGTGCAGATAGTCCTCCTGGTCCGGGGTCAGCAGGTCGATGGAGACCGACATCGAGTCCAGCTTGAGCCGCGCGACCTCCGTGTCGATCTCCTTCGGCACGTCGTGGACGGCCGGGGACAGCGACGCGTGGGCCGTGGCGAGCCACGCGCACGTGAGGGCCTGGTCGGCGAACGACATGTCCATCACGGCCGCCGGATGCCCCTCCGCGGCTGCCAGATTGACGAGACGGCCCTCCGCCAGCAGCACCAGGCGCCGCCCGTCGGCCAGCACGTACTCGTCGGTCTGCGGCCGGATCCCGTGGTGGACCTCCACGGCCATGTCGCTGAGGGCCCGCACGTCGATCTCGACGTCGAAGTGCCCGGAGTTCGCGAGGATGGCCCCGTCCTTCATCACGGCGAGGTGGTCGGCGTTCACGACGTCGCGGTTCCCGGTGACCGTGATGAAGACGTCGCCCTCCACGGCGGCCTCGGCCATGGGCAGGACGGCGAAACCCTGCATCGTCGCGTCCAGCGCCTTCACCGGGTCGATCTCGGTGACGACGACGCGCGCGCCGAGGCCGCGCGCCCGCTCGGCCAGGCCGCGCCCGCAGTAGCCGAAGCCCGCGATGACCACGGTCTTGCCGGCCAGCAGCGTGTTCGTCGCGCGCACGATCCCGTCGAGCGTCGACTGGCCCGTCCCGTACCGGTTGTCGAACATGTGCTTGGTGTCGGTGTCGTTCACGGCGACCACGGGGAACCTCAGCGCGCCCTCGCGGGCCATCTGGTGCAGCCGGATGACGCCCGTCGTCGTCTGCTCGCACCCCGCCTTCACGGTGCCGAGCAGATCCGTCCGGTCGGTGTGCAGGGTGTTGACCAGGTCGCACCCGTCGTCCAGGACGAAGTCGGGCTCGGTCTCCAGTGCCTGGTGGATGTGCGCGTAGTACCCCTCGCGGTCGGTGCCCGCGCGCGCGAACACCTCGGCCCCGTACTCCTCCACCAGCGCCGCGGCGGTGTCGTCCTGCGTGGACAGCGGATTGGAGGCCGCCAGCGCCACGCTCGCACCTCCCGCCTGGAGGGTGCGGATGAGCCCGGCGGTCTCGGTCGTGATGTGCATGCACGCCGCGACCTTCAACCCGTCCAGCGGCCGCTCGGCGGCGAACCGCTCCCGGATCTGCCGCAGCACCGGCATGCTCCGATCCGCCCACTCGATCCGCTTGACGCCCTCATACGCCAACGACCGATCCGCGATATCGCTCATCACCACACCCTCACGAAGTAGCTGCCGGACGGGGGACCCCCCGCCCGGCAGCCGCAAGACAAGCCCACTCCCCCAGCCCAACCGTCAACCAAAACGGAACGATGCCAGCGATCACCACAAAGCAGCGACCTCAGCCACCGCAGCCACCCCGCGACAACCTGGGTGGCCGCGATCGCGTCCGAAGGCAGATTCGAGCGAAGCAAGAATCTGATCGCGCAGCGAGCCGCCAAGGCGAGACGGAGCGATGCCAGCGATCGCCGCGGTGCCCGACGATGGAGGGCCCTCCGGGCCCGAAGGAGGAGGGCACTGCCATAGGCACAGCAGCGAGCCGCCAAGGCGAGACGGAGCGATGCCAGCGATCGCCGCTTTTATCGACGATGGAGGGCCGCCAAGGCCCGAAGGAGGAGAAAAAGGCAATCAGTACCTGTAGTGGTCGGGCTTGTAGGGGCCCTCGACGTGGACGCCGATGTAGGACGCCTGCTCCTTGGTGAGCTCGGTGAGCTTGACGCCGAGGGCGTCGAGGTGGAGGCGGGCGACCTTCTCGTCCAGGTGCTTGGGCAGGACGTAGACGCCGATCGGGTACTCGTCGGTCTTGGTGAACAGCTCGATCTGCGCGATGACCTGGTTCGTGAAGGAGTTGGACATCACGAACGACGGGTGGCCGGTGGCGCAGCCGAGGTTCATCAGGCGGCCCTCGGCGAGGACGAGGATGGAGTGGCCGTCGGGGAAACGCCACTCGTGCACCTGCGGCTTGATCTCGATCTTCTCGATGCCCGGCGTCCTGGCGAGGCCGGTCATGTCGATCTCGTTGTCGAAGTGCCCGATGTTGGACACGATCGCCTGGTGCTTCATCCGGCCCATGTGCTCGGCCGTGATGATGTTGAAGTTGCCGGTGGTGGTGACGAAGATGTCGGCGCGGTCGACGACGTCGTCCAGGGTGGTGACCTGGAAGCCGTCCATCGCGGCCTGGAGCGCGCAGATGGGGTCGATCTCGGTGACGATGACGCGGGCGCCCTGGCCGCGCAGCGCGTCGGCGCAGCCCTTGCCCACGTCGCCGTAGCCGCAGACGACGGCGACCTTGCCGCCGATGAGCACGTCGGTGGCGCGGTTGAGGCCGTCGATGACCGAGTGGCGGCAGCCGTACTTGTTGTCGAACTTCGACTTGGTGACCGAGTCGTTGACGTTGATCGCCGGGAAGGCGAGGGTGCCGGCCTTCGCCATCTCGTAGAGGCGGTGGACGCCGGTGGTGGTCTCCTCGGTGACGCCCTTGATCGCGGCGGCGGCCTCGGTCCAGCGGCCGGGCTTGTCGGCGATGGTGCGGCGCAGGGTGTCGAGGATGATGCCCCACTCCTCGGGGTCGTCCTCGGTGGCGGTCGGCACGGCGCCCGCCTTCTCGTACTCGGCGCCCTTGTGGACGAGGAGCGTCGCGTCGCCGCCGTCGTCCAGGATCATGTTGGGGCCGGTGCCGTCCGGCCACTGCAGGGCCTGGTCGGTGCACCACCAGTACTCTTCGAGCGTCTCGCCCTTCCACGCGAACACCGGGACGCCCTTCGGGTCGTCGACGGTGCCCTCCTTGCCGACGACGATGGCGGCGGCGGCGTGGTCCTGGGTGGAGAAGATGTTGCAGGACACCCAGCGGACGTCGGCGCCGAGCTCGACCAGCGTCTCGATCAGCACGGCCGTCTGGATCGTCATGTGCAGCGAGCCCATGATCTTGGCGCCGCGCAGCGGCTTGGCGGCGGAGTACTCCTCGCGCACCGCCATCAGGCCCGGCATCTCGTGCTCGGCGAGCCGGATCTCCCGGCGCCCGAAGTCGGCCAGCGACAGGTCGGCGACCTTGTAGTCCATGCTTTCGTTGCTCCCTTGGTCATGTGCGCGCCGTCGGGTACGCGAGGGTCGTGACGGGCGAGTGCACGGCCGCGTCAACGGGGGCGAGTCTACGGGCGGTGCGCGTCCCAAGGCACGGTCGGGGGCGACTTCCTGACACTAATTTGTCAGAATTGCCGCCATGCGTATCACGGAGGCCGCCCGGCGGCTCGGCACCTCGCCCCGGATGCTCCGGTACCGCGAGGCCCTCGGGCTGCTGCCCGTCACCCGCGAAGCCGCCCTCACCAGGCGGGGAGGCGGCCATCGCCGTTTCGGGGACGCCGAACTGCGCGCCGTCGCGCTGGCCCTGGCTCTGGAGAAGCGCTACGACATCGGCCCCGCCGAACTGGCCTTCGGCCTGCGGGTCCTTGCCGAACCCCAGGTCCAGGCCCACGTGCGCGAACTGGGCGAGCGCATAGGCCGCCTCTCCGCCCCGCCCACCCGAGCCCTGGACTTCGAAAAGGAGAAGGCCATGCGCCTCCTGCGCCGCTGAGCCTATGGCGGTGCCCTCCTCCTTCGGGCCTGGCGGCCCTCCATCGTCGGGCACTGCGGGCGATCGCTGGCATCGCTCCGGCTCGCCTTGCGGCTCGCTGC
This sequence comes from Actinomadura sp. NPDC023710, assembly GCF_040639875.1. NCBI lineage: Bacteria > Bacillati > Actinomycetota > Actinomycetes > Streptosporangiales > Thermomonosporaceae > Actinomadura > Actinomadura sp. NPDC023710. The sequence continues at coordinate 74,194 of NZ_JBFAGB010000007.1, read as the reverse complement.
GCGATCAGATTCTTGCTTCGCTCGAATCTGCCTTCGGACGCGATCGCGATCACTCAGGTTGTCGCGGGGTTGAAGAGGTGGCTAAGGCGGTGGGGGGAGAGTCAGCTTCCGCTCTCTCCCGGGACCACTACGCCGGATTCGTAGGCGAGCATGACCGCTTGGGCGCGGTCGCGGAGGCCCAGCTTGGTGAAGACGCGTGCCACGTGCGTCTTCACCGTGTGCTCGCTGACGAAGAGGCGCTGCGCGATCTCGCCGTTGGACAGCCCGCCCGCGATCAGGACGAGCACCTCGGTCTCGCGGGCGGTCAGCGTCGACAGCTCCGACGGCGCCTGTGGGCGGTTGCGCCGCTGCTTGGTGAACTCACGGACCAGCCGTCCCGTGACCTGCGGGGCCAGCAGGGAGTCGCCGCGCGCCACCACCCGGACCGCCGACACCAGCTCGTCCGCGGTCGCGTCCTTCAGCAGGAAGCCGCTGGCGCCGACGGCGAGCGCCTCGTAGACGTACTCGTCCACGTCGAACGTGGTGAGGACCAGCACCCGGACGTTCTCCGAGCCGGGCAGCGCGAGGATGCGGCGGGTGGCCTCGATGCCGTCCATGCCGGGCATCCGGATGTCCATCACGACCACGTCGGGGCGGCGGTGCTCGGCGAGCGCGACGGCCTCGCGGCCGTCGCCGGCCTCGCCGATCACGGTGATGTCGTCCTGGGCGGCGAGCAGGGCGGCGAACCCGGCCCGCACGATCGTCTGGTCGTCGACGATCAGCACGTTGATCACAGCGGCCGCCCCGGAGGCGGGGGGACGGCGGGGTCAGGGGCGGCCGGGCGGCGCCTGCGAACCGTTTCCACGGATGGAATTCCCCTCACTCGTCACCGGAAGCTCGGCCTCCACCAGGAACCCGCCCTGGGTGGCCGGGCCGGCGGAGAACCGCCCGCCCAGCATGGTCGCACGTTCCCGCATCCCCACGAGGCCGTGCCCGCCACCCGAGCCGGACGTCTCCAGCCGCGTGCGCCCGGCCTCGGCCGGGGCCGGGGCCGGGGTGTTCGGTCCACCTGTACGGGAACCGGGATCCCGCGGGTTCAGGACCTGGGTGGCCGCGGAGGCGCCGTTGTCCTGGACGCGGACCGCGAGCCGGTCGGGCAGGAACGTCAGGTCGACGCGGACGCCCGCCCCGGGCGCGTGCCGCCGCGCGTTGGTCAGCGCCTCCTGGACGATCCGGTACGCCGACAGCTCCACCGTCGTGGACAGGGCGCGCGGGTCGCCGTGCACGGCGAGGTCGACATGGCCTCCGGCGCCGCGGTGCTGCTCGATCAGGTCGGGCAGCCGGTCCAGGCGCGGCTGCGGCGAGTTCGCCGCCTCCGGTTCGGGTGTGGCGTCGGCGCGCAGCACGCTGAGCAGCCGCCGCATCTCCACCAGCGCGTCCCGGGCAGTCTTGGCGATCTCGGTGTAGCCGGCGCGGGCCTCGGGCGAGAGGTTCTCCATCGTGTACGGGGCCGTCTCCGCCTGCACGGCGATCATGGAGACGGAGTGCGCGACGACGTCGTGCAGCTCCCGCGCGATGCGGGCGCGCTCCCGCATGACGGCCTGCTCCCGCTGGACGGCGGTGAGCCGGGTGAGGGTCTCGTTGGTGCGCTCGGCGGCCTCGGCCTCGGTCCGGCCGGCGGACTCCACGACGCGCCGCGCGTCCCCGAGCCCGATGGCGGCGAGGACGGCGACGATCGGCGCGGGCCAGGGGATGTCGTCGAGCGTGCCGGTCGCGAGGTAGACGACCCCGAGGGCGGCCACGCTGCCGACCGCGAGCACCCCGGTGGACTGGCGGGGCAGCCTCCGTCCCAGCGCGTACAGCGTGTAGAGGGCCGCGAAGCTCGTCGTGACCAGCAGGAGCTGCCCGGTGAGGAGGCTCGCCGCGACCGCGCTGAGCACGACCGCCGCGACGGCGCGCAGATTCTCCCGGCGCCACACGAGCGGGAGCGTCGCCGCGACCGCGAACCCGCCCGCCAGGCTGATCGGGGAGTCGACGCGCGGCGCCAGCTCCGCCAGCGCCGCGATCGTCAGGGCGAACCCGGTCAGCGGCGCGAAGTACCAGGCGCCGACGACCTCCCGCCACGTGTTGAGCCAGCGGGGCAGCGGCGCCGTCTGCCCTGGCGGGCCCCCGGGGCCGCGTCCCGCTCCGCCGTTCAGCCGCGCGCCGAGCCTGACCGCGAGCGGGCGCAGGAGCGTCCCGATGCCGGTGAGGATCCACAGCAGCAGTTGCCCGACCCCCGCCACGATCCGGCCGGACAGCCGCCACGCGTGGTGCGCGACGGCTGGGCCGAACCCCGCGGGGTCGGGTCCGGTCCGAGCCTTGTCATCGGTGGTCACCCCTCCATACTGACCGCTGAGGCGGGCCACGGCCTCACCGCGCGGGTGTATGCAGATCGCCGGGGTCCGCCTGGAGTACCACCCGCGTTCCCTCCTTGAGGGGGACGTGCGAACGAGAGCCGCGAACGTAGTGTCTTAACCGTGACCGCGACGGTGGCCATCGCCGACGTAGGGGGTTCGGCGGGGGCCGCCGCGGTCACACCAGAACCGCCCGGTTTCAGGGGTCCGGGCGGGGCGGCATGGGAAAGCACCTCGCCGGACGGCCGCGGCTCGCCTCTTCGGAGGCACTCGCCGGTCTCGCCTGGGCTGGGGTTCGGTCGGCGCCTGCGGCGGCCGCCCGGCGAGGGGTCCCATGTCCGGGCGCGGCCCGTGGGACGGGCCGCGCGGAATGTCCCCGGTCAGGACGACGTGGGGGTCTCCGGCCGCTGCGCGTCCACGGCGTGCGTGCGCGACGCCTCGGACAGCGCCGGCTCCAGGTAGATGAGCTTCGCCTCCGGGATCTGCGCCCGGACCCTCGCCTCCGCCGCGTCGATCCCGCGCGCCACGTCGGCGGCCGTGTCGTCGTGGTTGACGGCGATCTTCGCGGCGATGAGCAGCTCGTCCGGGCCCATGTACTCGGTCCTGATGTGGATGAGGTGGTCGACCTCGTCCACCGACTCCAGCGCCTCGATGATCCGCCGCTCGGTCTGCGGGTCGACGCCCTCGCCGATCAGCAGGCTCTTGGTCTCGATCGCCAGGATCGTCGCGACCGCGCCGAGCAGCAGCCCGATCGCCACGGTGCCGACGCCGTCCCAGATGCCGTCGCCGGTGGCCACCGCCATGGAGACGCCGAACAGGGCGAGGAACAGGCCGACGAGGGCGGCGAGGTCCTCCAGCAGGACCACCGGAAGTTCGGGGGCCTTCGCGCGGCGGATGAACGCCCACCACGACTGCTCGCCGCGGACCTCGTTCGACTCCTTGATCGCCGTGCGGAAGGAGAACGTCTCCAGGCCGATCGCGATGATCAGCACCGCGAACGCCCAGACCGGGGACTTGACCTCCTCCGGGTGGGAGATCTTGTGGTAGCCCTCGTAGAGCGAGAACGCCGCGCCGACGGTGAACAGGACGACCGCGACGACGAACGCGTAGAAGTAGCGTTCGCGCCCGTACCCGAAGGGGTGCTGGGGCGTCCGGTCGCGTTCGGACCGCTTGCGGCCGAGCAGCAGCAGCCCCTGGTTCCCGGAGTCGGCCACCGAGTGGATGGACTCGGCCAGCATCGACGACGAACCGGTGAACGCGAACGCGACGGCCTTCGACGCCGCGATCCCGAGGTTGGCGGCCAACGCGGCGACGATGGCCTTCGTTCCACCCTCAGCACTCATCTACGCAATCCTCGCTCTGAACTCTTTGACGGCAGGCTCGGACGCAGGATCCACGCCGAGCGCGATAGCCAAGTAAACCGTGACATAGTCGACCAACGCGATCAGCGACGCGATTCTCTCCAGCGGATGGTCGCCCTCCGCCCGCATCTCGGTGAGCGCCACGCCCCGGGCGCGGGCCAGCGCGGCGGACGCCTCGGCCCATGTGCGCGCCTGCGGATCCTCCACCGCGTCCCGCAGGGTGACCAGGTGCAGGCCGTGCTCCGGTTCGTCCGACCGGTCGCGGAAGAAGTCGTCCGGGTCGGCAGGGGCGCCGGCCCGCGCGAAGAAGCCGTCGAACACCGCGACCTGGTTCTGGCCGGCCTCCGGGAGCTCCCCGAAGACCGCCGGGTACTTGGCGTTCTCGTTGAGCTGGCAGCACATCCGGTACGCCGCCGCCACGGAGACGTCGGAGGTGCCCCACACCAGCGGCACGTCGCCCGCCAGGTCGAGCGCGATGCGCTTGGCCGGGTTGACGAACGGCTCGCTGGACGGACGGCACCGGTGCGCGACGTCCTCCAGCAGCACCGCGGTGGACTCCAGCACGGCGTCGGGGACGTCCGCCAGCCGCAGCGCCCGCGCGGCCAGGAGCAGGGGGACCGTCAGGCCCCACAGGGTGGAGCGCGGCCGCCCGGCGGACCGGACGGGCACGAAGACGCCGCGGCTCCTGCCGGCCAGGTCCGCCAGCGGCGAGTCCTCCCCGCCGACGGCCAGCAGGTGGCAGCCGCGCCGGGCGGCCTCGGCGGCGACCTCCAGCGTCTGCTCGGCGGCTCCCGAGGACGAGACCGCGATGACCAGGTCGGCCGCGCCCACCCAGCCGGGCAGCCGGTGGCCGCGCACCGTCGAGATCGGGACGGCGCAGCCCGTGCCGCACACCGCCGCGAGCACGTCGCCCGGGACGGCGCAGGAGCCGGTGCCGGCGACCACGACCGCGCGGGGGCGGCCGTCCTCGGCCAGCCCGGAGACGCCGGCCTCCGCCGCGGCGCGCCGCGCCTCCCGCACCTGAGCGGCCGACGAGGCGACCTGCCGGAGCATCCCGCCGGGATCCGCCGCCTCGGCCGCCTCCGCGCTCTCCAGCCGCGAGGGGTCGAGGGACACGCTCACGGGGCGGGGGTCCTGGCCTCGTCCACGAGGAGGACGGGGATGTCGTCGCGCACCGGGTAGGCGTAGCCGCAGGAGCCGGTGCACACGAGCTCGTCGGCCTCCTCGTCGGCGCGCAGGTCGCCGCCGCAGTTGGGGCAGGCCAGGATCTCCAGCAGCCAGGAGTCCAGCTTCATCGTCATGGCAGCGTCACATCTCCCTTGCAGTCACTTTCCCGGACCCGGTCACTTCTCCCTGACGCGGTCACTTCTCCCTGACCAGTGCCAGGACCTCGTCGCGGATCGCCGCCATGGTGTCCTCGTCGCCGGCCTCGGCGTTCAGGCGTAGCAGCGGTTCGGTGTTGGACGGCCGCAGGTTGAACCACCATCCCGCGGCGTCGTCGCGCACGGTCAGCCCGTCCAGCTCGTCGACCTCGACGCCGGGCCGGCCGGCGAAGGCGTCCTCGACCTTCGCGGCGGCCGCGGCCTGGTCGTCGACCTCGCTGTTGATCTCACCGGACGCGACGTAGCGGGTGAACTCGCCGAGCAGCTCCGACAGCGGCCCGTCCTGCTGACCGAGGGCGGCGAGGACGTGCATCGCCGCCAGCATGCCGGAGTCGGCGAACCAGAAGTCGCGGAAGTAGAAGTGCGCCGAGTGCTCGCCGCCGAACACCGCGCCGGTCTCGGCCATCGTCTGCTTGATGAAGGAGTGCCCGACCCGCGTGCGGACGGGCGTCCCGCCGTGCTCGGAGATGATCTCCGGAACGGCCTTCGAGGTGATCAGGTTGTGCACGATCGAGGAGCCCGGGTGCTTGGCCAGTTCCCGGGTCGCCACCAGCGCCGTGATCGCCGACGGGGAGACGATCTCGCCGCGCTCGTCCACCACGAAGCAGCGGTCGGCGTCGCCGTCGAAGGCGAGGCCGATGTCGGCGCCGGTCTCGCGGACCTTGGCCTGAAGGTCGCGCAGGTTCTCCGGCTCGATCGGGTTGGCCTCGTGGTTGGGGAAGGTGCCGTCCAGCTCGAAGTACAGCGGGACCAGGTCGATCGGAAGGCCCTCGAACACCGGGGGGACGGTGTGGCCGCCCATGCCGTTGCCCGCGTCCACGACGACCTTGAGCGGGCGGATGGACGACAGGTCGACCAGCGTCTTGAGGTGGTCGGCGTAGCCCTTCAGGATGTCGCGCCGCGTCACCGTGCCGGGCTCGCCGTCGTAGGCGGGGACGCCGTTCTCGATCATCTCGCGGATCTCGCCGAGGCCGGTGTCGCGGCCGACGGGCCGGGCGCCGGCGCGGCACAGCTTCAGCCCGTTGTACCGGGCCGGGTTGTGGCTGGCGGTGAACATGGCGCCGGGCAGGTCGAGGCTGCCGCTGGCGTAGTAGAGCATGTCCGTGGAGCCGAGCCCGGCCTCGATGACGTCCGCGCCCTGAGACGTGGCGCCGCGCGCGAACGCCTCGGCCAGCGGAACCGACGACTCCCGCATGTCGTGGGCGGTGACGACCGCGCTCGCCCCGGTGACGCGGACGAACGCCGCGCCGGTCGCCTCGGCGGTCGCGGGGTCGAGCTCGTCCGGCACCACGCCGCGGATGTCGTACGCCTTGAAGATCTTGGCGAGGTCGCCCACTCCTGCTCCCTGTCCGAAGAACCGTGCGCGGAAAACGGCAGGCTCACGAGCCTACCGGGAAGGGCGGGCGCGACCCGCCGCGATGTCGGACCGGGGATCGGGACGGGGGCGGGGGCCCGCGGTCACTCCTGGCCGGGCTGCGTTCCGGCGGGTTCGGAGCGGAGCACGCGCAGGTGCCCCCGGCGGCCGACCTCGGTGCCCTGGCCGACCGGCTCGTGGCCGGTTCCGGGGGCGGGCCTGGCGGCCTCGCGGACCGCGTCGGCGAGGGCCTCCAGGTCGTCGGCGCTGGGCTCGGACTCCTCCTCGACGGGGAGCCGCACCAGCTCCCACCCCATGGGGGCGGTGAGCCGTTCGGAATGCTCGGCGCACAGGTCGTAGCAGTGCGGCTCGGCGTACGTTGCGAGCGGCCCCAGGACCGCGGTGGAGTCGCGGTAGACGTACGTGAGCGTGAACACTGCGGGCGCCTTGCAGGCGGTGCGGGAGCAAGTGCGGACGGGGCTCACGATGGCTGACCGTACCTCCCCCCACCCGGCTCCGCCACCACCCCGGCGCACGTGTCGCCGTTACCGGGCGATTTCCTTGGTAACAACTACATTCCGTAATGACCTTGTCCACGGACCGTTCCGGGCGGCGCCTTGTGTGGGGGCCGCCGTGCGAGCGGAGGTACTCTTGTGGCGTGCGATCCCGTGTGGCAGGCGTACGGCGCCGCGACCGGCACGGTCGTGGCCTCCGTGGTCCTCTGACGCCCTCGCAGGCGCCGGTCTCACGTACCCGCGCGGAACGGTTCGCCGACCTCGTCGAGGACGAGGTCCGGCGGCTCGGTACGCGCTGGAGCCGCGAACTGGCCCGCGTGGAGTTCGCGGTCGAGGAGGTGCCGGGAGTCGAGCCGCTGTTCGACGGGCCCGTCCCGCTCGGCCAGACCCTCCCCGGCGACGGCGGCCGGCCGGTGCGCATCGTCATCTACCGCCGCCCCGTCGAGGCCCGCGCCGCCGGCGAGGCCGAACTCTCCCAGATGATCCGCGACCTGCTCGTCGAAGAGGTCGCCGACCTGCTCGGCCTCTCCCCCGAGTCCGTCGACCCCAGCTACGACACTCCCGACGACTAACGCCCGGCCGTCCCGGGCTTCCGGATCAGTTCGGGGTCAGGGCCGTCTGGGAGTCGGCGGTGGCCGGGAGGCGCAGGGTCGTGGGGGCCGGGACGATCGGCAGGACGGTGAACAGGTAGCCGCCGCCCTTGCCGGCGGCGAGGAGGCGGGACGCGTAGACGGGCGCCGAGCCGGGTCTCGGCATGATCACCGCGCCGAAGGAGGCGTCCGCACCGGTGCCGGGCGCGGCGAGTTCGGTCTCGACGGTCCGTCCGGCGGGGATCTCGACCTGCCGGGGGGCACCGGCGCCCTGTGCGTTCATGGTGGTGACCTGGACGCTCGCCGCCCCGGACGGGGCGGTCAGGGAGAGGGACGAGTCGAACCGGTTGTCGGCGACGACGCCGGGGCCGGACGCGCCGAGGGGCGGCGTGGCGGCCCCGTAGGCGACGTCGGCGCCCCGGTCGGCGGCGAAGCCCGCCAGGATGGGCCGGTCGGCCACGAGCCGGACGGCGGCGGCCCTGCCGGACAGGGCGCCGTCGAGGGGCACGGAGGTCACGGTCTTGCCGGGGGCGTCCAGGACGTCCTGGCCCTGCGGGGCGAACGCGCCGTCAGCGGCGATCACCTGGACCCTGATCCGGGCGTCGGCCTCGCCGGGGACCGCGACCAGCAGGCGGCGCCCGCCGGAACCGCCCGGCACGCCGGGGACGAGGGCGGAGGCCGCGGGCGCGGCCGACTGCGGCAGCCACTCGATGCCCTTCTTCTCGCCGATCCGGACGCGCAGGGACGCGGCGACGCGGCCGCTGGTGGTGCGCACGCGCAGGGCGAGGTCGGCGGCGGTCTTGACGATGTCGCCGAGCCCTTCGGGCGACCCGCCGATCTTCACGACGCGGGTGGTGTAGGGCTCGACGGGCGTGCCGCGCCCCTCGGTGGTGTCGAGGGGGCCCTCGCCGGACAGGGCGGAGACGTCGACGGACGCGGGCTGCGCGTCGACGTTGGTCAGGTAGAGGTCGAGCTCGTCGGCGGCGACCGGCCCGGGGCCCAGGAACCACAGGTCGGTGCCGGGAGCGGCGCAGCGGACGCCGGCGAGGCCGCGGTCGTCGCCGCCGTCCTCGTGGGTGGTCTGCTCCGCCTCCAGCCCGCCGGCGATGGGACCGGTGGCGCGCAGGGTGTAGGAGTCCTCTCCGGACTTGGTGTCCTTGCCCCAGCCCTGGCCGGGCGACGTCATGGACCCCAGCGGCGATCCGCCCTTCGTCGGCGCCATGTCGACGCGCCCGCCGCCCTTCTTCCGGCCGAGGGTCTGGACGGCGAGGCGGCCTCCCTCGTGTCCCGGGCAGACCGTCACGGCGTGCGTGACCGGCGCCTCGCGGCCCCTCTCGGACGCCTCGCCCGGACGGGAGAACGTCGCGGCGCCGTACAGGGCGGCGACGGCGACGAGCATGAGGGCGGCGGTGGCGTAGCGCATGCCGAGGAGGCGCAGGACCTTGTCCATCAGGACACCTCCTCCGTGCTGGGCTCCTCCGCGGGTTCCGGTGGCTCCGACGGCTCTGCGGGCGCGGCGGGCGGCAGCGCACGCTGGACGCGGGCACGGGGCGCGCGGCGCCGTCCTCGCCGTCCGCGGCGGCGTTCCCGCTCTCTGGCGAGCATGAGGGTGTCGGTCTGCGCGCCCGGCAGCGCCAGGACGGCCACCAGCAGGACGGCGATCCCCTGGACGACGACCCAGATGTGCCGCATCGTCATCGACCGGGTCAGTTCGAACTCTCCTCCGGCGGTGGGGATGTCGTATCCCTGCGCCCAGCCGTCCACGGTCCGCGCCTTGACGTCGTCGCCGTTCAGCGTGGCCCGCCAGCCACCGTCGGCCGGTTCTGCCAGGAGAAGCGTGCGTTGGCCTGTGCCCGGCGGGATCTGCACGCGGGCGTTGACGCGCCCGGCGGACAGAGGCGTGACCGTTGAACCTTGCAGAAGCATCATCCGGGCGGACGTCGCCTGGAGCCGCCACACGGCGAACGTGCCCGTGCGGCTGAGACGCGTCAGTTCGGGCGAGGCGTCCAGGACCTTGGTGAGCGGGTCGTTCACGGGGTGCGGCACCAGCAGGTACTGGACGCCCATCCGCGTCAGCGCGGGCCCGTCGTCGCCCTCCCGGCCGGCGGACAGGCCGGCGACGAGGTCGTCCATCCGGTCGTGGGCCCGGCCCTCGACGGCGACCTCCGACTCCCCCAGGTGGGGCCGTGCGCCCCTGAGAACCGTGTAGGAGACCCGTCCGGTCGGCTCCCGGTGCAGGACGAGCGTCCTGACTCCGCCGGTGCCCTGGACGAACTGGGGAACCGTGTCGGGGTCGAGCCTGCCGAGCGGGCCGCCCGCGCCGCCGGCCACCCAGAGCGCGGCCGCGAGGACGGGGGCCGTGAGCGCGGCGGCGAGCACGACCGCACCGCCCGCCTTGTAGATCAGGTGCTGGCCCGCCAGGGCCTCGGTGGCGCGCTGGACGGCGGCGGTGGCGGCGAGCAGGACGCCGGCCCCGGCGAACAGCAGCGCCACACCGGGCCACACCGGCGCCTCGTCCGCCCCCTTGGTGACGGTGGCGGCGCTGGTCAGCACCGCGACGAGCAGCCCGAAGACCGCCAGCAGCCAGCCGGCGAGCACGTGGCCCCGGCGGCTGCGGAGCGGCAGCGCGCAGACGGCGACCGCGAGCAGCCCCGCGAGCGCCCACCGCGCGGGCGTGCCCGGCCCTCCCGGGTCGAGCGCCAGCAGGTCGGCCGGGGCGGCGGGCACGAACCGCCGGTGCAGGCCCGCCTCGGTCAGGAAGCGGGACGGGTGGAACAGCAGGCCGGCGGTCCACGGGAGCGTCAGCAGCGGCGGGACGCCTAGCGCGATGGCCAGGCCGCGCAGGCCCTGCCGCCCCGGCCGGTCCAGCAGCGCCCGCACCATCCCGGCGGCCAGCAGGGCGATCGGCCAGATCAGCGGGACGAAGGACATCGTGACGGCGAGCAGCAGCGCGACCGTCCAGGCGGCCCGTCCCGTGCGCTTGCGGCGCGTCCGGGCGTCCAGCCCGGCGGCCTCCGACCGGGGGAAGCCGTAGAGGCGGGCGGCGTGCACGGCGATCAGCGGTAGCAGGACGAGGACGAGGCAGGTCCCGATCCGCCCGCCCGCGACGGCGCCGGTCGCGGCGGGCAGCAGCGCGTACACGGCGGCGAACCAGGCGCGGACGGTCGAGACCGGGACGCGGCGGCCGGACGCGCGGGCGCGCCGTCCCGTCCGCGGCGCCTCCACCACCAGCAGCCGCGAGGCGCGGTAGGCGGTGAGCCCGGCCAGCGGGACGCTGCCGAGCAGCAGGACCGCCACCGCCAGCCACGGCTTGCCGAACGCCGCGCTGGACAGCACCGCGAGGACCCCGACGTGCGGGGGGCTGCCGGCGTCGGTGCCGAGCCCCACCGGGTGCCAGCCGGACAGGTACTGCGCCCACAGGTCGCTCGCGCCGCCCCACGCGGGGACGAGCGCGCCGCCGCCGAGCCGCCCGGCGGCCGTCGCCAGGGAGCGTTCGGCGGCGACCGTGACGGCGGCGAGCCCGAGCACGACCATCACGCCGGGCCGGGCGAGGAACCGGCGGATCGGGCCGGGCTCGTCGGCCGTGAGGTCGTCGTCCCTGTCCTCGCGGTCGCGCTCGTGGGCGGCGAAGTACTCCGAGACCGCCTCGCCGGCCCGGCGCAGCACGACCCAGCGCGTCTGGAACCGCCGGACGCTGCGCCGCACGCGCGTGCGGCCCTCGGCGCGGGCGGCCCGCGCCCGCCGGAGCCGGCCGGGCGAGCGCAGCACGTCGCCGAGCGCGCGCAGCTCCTCGCGGGCCATGCCCGGCCGCTTGGTCGCCACCAGGACGAGGGCGTGCGCGAGCGACGCCCACACGTTGCGGACGAGGGCCCGCAGCATCGCTCCGAGCGGCTGGTTGGCGAGCAGGGTGAGCAGTGCGTTGCGACGATCGCGGCGGGCGGGGTGCTCGGCGGTCATGCCGATCTCGCGGAGCCCGCGCCGGGACGCCTCCGCGTGGTAGACGACGGCGTCGCTCGCGGTGACGACCCGGTGGCCGGCGGCGTGGACGCGCCAGCAGAAGTCCAGGTCGTCGCGGAAGAGGCCGTACTCGACGTCGAACCCGCCGAGGCGGTCCCACACGTCGCGGCGGACCAGCATGCCCGCGCTGCCGACCGACAGGACGTCCCGGACGCCGTCGTGCTGGCCCTGGTCGAACTCGCGCCGGTCCAGGCCGGTGTGGCGGCGCCCGGCGGAGTCGACGGTGACGCCGAGCTCGCGCAGGACGCGGCGGTCGTCCCAGTCGCGGACCTTGGGGCCGAGCACCGCCACGTTGGGGTCGGCGTCGGCCGTCCGCAGCAGCCGGTCGAGCGCGTCGCGGTCGGGCGCGCAGTCGTCGTGCAGCAGCCAGATCCACTCCGTGCGGGGCTTGCGGGACCCCTGGGCCTCGTCGGCGTGATGGGCGTGGTGGGCGGCGGCGGACTCGTCCTCCGGGACGGGCGCGGACGCGGCGTCCTGCCGCAGCGCCTCGGCGATGGCCTCGCCGTAGCCGGTGGTGCGGGGCAGCGTGAGGACCTCGTCCTCGCCGACGACCTCCGCGAGGACGGCGGGGCCGCGGTCGGTGCTGCCGGTGTCGACGGTCACGAGGCGCTGCACGGGGCGCGACTGCGTCAGCAGCGCCTTCAGCGCCTCCGGAAGCCACCGCGCGCCGTCGTGCGCGACGAGGACGGCGGTGACGACATGGCGATCGAGGGTGGGGGCCAAGGGTCGCTCGATCTGTGGGACGGACGGTGTCGGTGCCGGCCGACGGGCGGTGCGCGACGAGCACGCGGTGCCGGACGGACAGCAGCCGTGCCGGCCCTGGGGCCGGCACGGCTGATAACTGTACGCGTGGCCGCGCCGGGCACGCTCCGGATCCACCGATCCGGGGACGCGGCCCGCGGGTCAGACGGCCTGCCGCTTCAGCTTCCGGCGTTCCCGCTCGGAGAGCCCTCCCCAGATGCCGAACCGCTCATCGTGCTGCAGCGCGTACTCAAGGCACTCCGTACGCACCTCGCATGCCCGGCACACCTTCTTGGCCTCGCGAGTGGAGCCGCCCTTCTCCGGAAAAAACGCCTCCGGGTCCGTCTGCGCGCACAGGGCGCGCTCCTGCCAGCCCAACTCTTCGCCGTCTGTGCCGTGCGCCAGCGGGATGACCACCTCGCTCACAGCGCACCTCCCTGCCCGTGGAACCCCCTGGTCAATGCCCTCCCACGAGTTCCTTCCCCCGAGACGGCATTGAAACTACACCGACGAAATTACACGCGTGTAGTAGCCGCCCCGTCAAGCCGGAAGGCATTCCCGGGTGACATAGCGGGTTTTGCCGGGATGGGCATGCTGACCTTTGGATGAAGATCAGTTAATCGGGCGGTCACCACCGGAAGCGGCGGCTTCGCCGTGGGATTCTTACTGCGGGGGCGGGGGCCGGTTGTCCCGGTACCAGTCGCCGCCCTCCTGGTCGCCGCCCTGCGGCGGGGCGGGCTGGGTGCCCTGCGGGTCCTGGCCGGAGCCGCCGCTGCCGCCGTAGGCACGGGTCCACTCGCCCATGTCCTCCTGCTCGGCGGGCGGCTGCCCCTGCTGCGGGCCCGCCTGGTAGCCGCCCTGGCCGCCGTACTGCTGGTACTCCTGCGGCTGGCCGTACTGCTGCTGCTCGTAGCCAGGCTGGCCGGGCTGGCCGTACTGCTGCTGGCCGTACTGCTGCTGCTCGTACCCCGGCTGGGCGGGCTGCTGCCCTTCACCACCCTGCTGCCCGTACTGCTGGTACTGCTGGTACTGCTGCTGGCCGTACTGCTGGTCGTAACCCTGCTGGGCAGGCTGCTGGCCGTACTGCTGCTGGCCCGGCTGGCCCTGCTGGTAGCCGAAGTCGGGGTAGCCCCCCTGCTGCTGCATCTGCTGCTGCGGGCGGGGCGGCTGCATCCCCTTGAAGACCGTGAAGGCGAACCAGCCGCCGACGCCGACCACGGCCAGGTCGCCGGCGCCGATCAGGAAGGTCGTGAGCTTGGTCACCGCGCCCGCGTAGTCGGAGTTGGCGAGCATCCCGCTCAGCCACGAGATCACGCCGAACAGCCCGATGCCGCCGAGGACGCCGAGCGCCCCCATCGTGATCGTCCGCGCCTGCGGGGTCGGGGTGCCGCCCCAGGTCGTCAGCAGGATCGCCAGGGCGACGAGGCCGACCATCGCGACCTGCAGGAACGTCCCGTCGTTGGTCTGCCCGAGGGCGCGCAGCGTGAAGCTGCCCCCGCCGCCGAGGAGCGAGATGATGCCCGCGAGAAGGTGGACGCCCGCCGCGGCGAGCAAGACCCAGGCGGCCGGTTCGCGCAGGCGCTGGACGGCTTCCTTGTTCACGGTGGCATCTCCAGACTCGGGACCGGGCGTTCTCCGATAGCAGGCAAAGCTTTGCATAGTGTCGCCCGGAGCGGCGACCCCTCTGCTCTCCTCGGGGATCACCGTAGGGTTGAGGCCATGAAGATCGTGGCGTTGGCGGGCGGGATCGGCGGCGCCCGTTTCCTGCGCGGGCTCCTGGCGGCCGCCCCGGAGGCGGAGATCACCGTCATCGGCAACACCGGGGACGACATCTCCCTGTTCGGCCTGCGGGTCTGCCCTGACCTGGACACGGTGATGTACACGCTCGGCGGCGGCATCAACGAGGAGCAGGGCTGGGGGCGGGCGGAGGAGACCTTCACCGTCAAGGAGGAGCTGGCCGCCTACGGGGTGGGGCCGGACTGGTTCGGGCTCGGCGACCGCGATTTCGCGACGCACATCGTCCGGACGCAGATGCTGGCGGCCGGCTACCGGCTGTCCGCGGTGACCGAGGCGCTGTGCGACCGGTGGCAGCCGGGAGTGCGGCTGCTGCCGATGACCGACGACCAGGTCGAGACGCACGTGGTGGTCGAGGACGAGCAGGGGCGGCGCGCGATCCACTTCCAGGAGTGGTGGGTGCGGATGCGGGCCTCGGTCCCGGCGCTGTCGATCGCGGCGGTGGGCGCCGCGGAGTCCACGCCGGCGCCGGGCGTGCTGGCGGCGATCGAGGCGGCCGACGTGGTGCTGTTCCCGCCGTCCAACCCGGTGGTGAGCATCGGGACGATCCTGGCGGTGCCCGGCATACGGGACGCGGTCGCGACCAAGACCGTGGTGGGCGTGTCGCCCATCGTCGGCGGGGCGCCCGTGCGCGGGATGGCCGACGCGTGCCTGGCCGCGATCGGGGTGGAGACGTCGGCGCGCGCGGTCGCCGAGCACTACGGCCTCGGGCTGCTGGACGGGTGGCTCGTCGACGAGGCCGACGCGGGCGTGCGGGTGGAGGGCATCGACGTGCGCTCGCGCCCGCTGCTGATGCGCGACGCCGAGACGACCGCCGCGATCGCGCGCGCGGCCCTGGACCTGGCGGTGGAGCTGAAGCGGGCGGGGGTCGCCGAATGAGCGCGGGGTCGAGCGGAGCGGGCCGGGGGGTGCCGGGGGTCGTCCCCCCGCAGAGGTTCGAGGTCTTCGGCGTGCCGGGGATGCCTGAGGTCGGCGAGGGCGCCGACATCGCCGCGCTGATCCCGGACGGGACGGTCGAGGACGGCGACGTGCTCGTCGTCACCTCCAAGATCGTCAGCAAGGCGGAGGGGCGGGTCCTGGTCGCGGACGACCGGGAGAAGGCCATCGACGCCGAGACCGTGCGGGTGGTGGCGCGGCGGGCGCACGCGCGCGGCGAGACCCGGATCGTGGAGACGCGGCAGGGGCTGGTGCTGGCCGCCGCCGGCGTGGACGCGTCCAACACCCGGCCCGGGACGGTGCTGCTGCTGCCGGAGGACCCGGACGCCTCGGCCCGGCGCATCCGCGCCGGGGTGCGGGAGCGGACCGGCGCGGACGTCGCCGTGATCGTGTCGGACACGCTCGGGCGGCCCTGGCGCAACGGGCTGACGGACGCCGCGATCGGCGTCGCCGGGCTGGCCCCGCTCAGCGACCTGCGCGGGCGCGAGGACGCCTACGGCAACCGCCTGGACGCCACGATCACGGCGGTCGCCGACGAGATCGCGGCGGCCGGCGAACTGGTCAAGGGCAAGCTGGAGGGCGTGCCGGTCGCGATCGTGCGCGGGCTGTCCGGCCTGGTCACGCCGGAGGACGGGCCCGGCGCGCGGGCGCTGGTGCGTCCGCCCGAGGAGGACATGTTCCGGTTCGGGTCGGCGGACGTGCTGGGCGCGCGGCGCACGATCCGCGAGTTCACCGCCGAGCCGGTGGACCCGGCCGCGGTGCGGCGGGCGGTCGGCGCCGCGATCACCGCGCCGGCGCCGCACCACACCACGCCGTGGCGGTTCGTCCTGCTGGAGTCGGCGGAGTCGCGGACGCGGCTGCTGGACGCGATGCGCGACGCCTGGGAGGCCGACCTGCGCCGCGACGGCTTCTCCGCGGAGTCGATCGCCAAGCGGCTGCGGCGCGGCGAGGTGCTGCGCCGGGCCCCCTACCTCGTCGTCCCGTGCCTGGTCATGGAGGGATCGCACGACTATCCCGACGAGCGGCGGTCCCGCGCCGAGCGCGAGATGTTCGTGGTGGCGGCCGGGGCGGGCGTGGAGAACCTGCTGGTGGCGCTGGCCGTGGAGGGGCTCGGCTCGTGCTGGGTGTCGAGCACGATGTTCTGCCGGGACGTGGTCCGCGACGTCCTCGACCTGCCGGACGCGTGGGACCCGATGGGGGCCGTCGGGGTGGGCCACGCGGCCGCGCCCCCGCGCGAGCGCCCGTCGCGCGGGGCGGACGCCTTCATCGAGGTCAGATGAACGGATCAGGGACCGCGCGGGAATAGATGCGGGCAGGCCTCGGCTTCTACGGCCGGGGCCTTTCCTTCTGCCCGGTCTTTCGCACCCCGGCGCGGCACTGAATATGACGATTGGCATAGAGTGCCCGCATGGACGCCCCGAGCTCCGCTCTTCGCCGGGCCCTGGCCCGCGCGCGCGACGGCAAGACACTGGACCGATCCGAGGCCACCACACTGCTGCGGGCCCGCGGGGCGCAGCTCGACGACCTGCTCGCCTACGCGGCCCGCACCCGGGACGCCGGTCTGGAGGCCGCGGGCCGTCCCGGCGTCATCACCTACAGCCGCAAGGTCTTCATCCCGCTGACCCGGCTGTGCCGCGACCGCTGCGGGTACTGCACTTTCGCGACCGTCCCGCACCGGCTCGACTCGCCCTATCTCAGCCCCGACGAGGTGCTGGAGATCGCGCGGCGCGGCGCCGCGATGGGCTGCAAGGAGGCGCTGTTCACGCTCGGGGACCGTCCCGAGGACCGGTGGCGCCCGGCCCGCGAGTGGCTGGACGCGCACGGCTACGACGACACGCTCTCGTATGTGCGCGCGATGGCGATCCGGGTCCTGGAGGAGACCGGGCTGCTGCCGCACCTGAACCCCGGGGTGCTGACCTGGCGCGACTTCCAGCGGCTCAAGCCGGTCGCGCCGTCCATGGGGATGATGCTGGAGACGACCGCGACGCGGCTGTTCAGCGAGCGCGGCGGCCCCCACTTCGGGTCGCCGGACAAGGACCCCGCCGTACGGCTGCGGGTGCTGGAGGACGCCGGCCGGACGAACGTGCCGTTCACGACCGGCATCCTCATCGGGATCGGCGAGACGGTCGAGGAGCGCGCGGACGCGATCTTCGAGATCCGGCGGACGATGCGCGAGTACGGGGCGATCCAGGAGGTGATCGTCCAGAACTTCCGCGCCAAGCCCGACACCAGGATGCGCGACACCCCGGACGCCGAACTGGAGGAGCTGGCCGCGACGATCGCGGTGACGCGGCTGGTCCTCGGCCCGAAGGCGCGCGTGCAGGCGCCGCCGAACCTGGTCGCCGAGCAGTACGCGCTGATGCTGCGCGCCGGGATCGACGACTGGGGCGGGGTGTCGCCGCTGACGCCCGACCACGTGAACCCGGAGCGGCCGTGGCCGCAGATCGACGAGCTGGCCGCCGAGACCGCCGGGGCCGGGTTCGCACTGCGCGAGCGGCTCACGATCTACCCCGAGTACGTGCGGCGCGGCGAGCCGTGGCTGGACCCGCGCCTCACCGCGCACGTCGCCGCCCTGTCCGATCCCGCGACGGGGCTGGCGCGGGAGGACGCCGTCCTCGAAGGACGTCCCTGGCAGGAGCCCGACGGCGGGTTCGAGGCGTTCGGCCGGACCGACCTGCACACCGAGATCGACACGACGGGCCGCACGGCGGACCGGCGCGACGACTTCGACGAGGTGTACGGCGACTGGGACGCGCTGCGCGACCGCATGGCCGCGCCCCAGCGGTTCGACGCCGACGTCAAGGCCGCTCTGGCGCGCGCGGAACAGGACCCGGCGGGGCTGTCCGACGACGAGGCGCTGGCCCTCCTGCACGCCGACGGCCCGGAACTGGACGCGCTCGCCGCACTCGCGGACGGCCTGCGCCGCGACACCGTCGGCGACGACGTCACCTATGTCGTCACCCGGAACATCAACTTCACGAACGTCTGCTACACCGGCTGCCGGTTCTGCGCGTTCGCGCAGCGCCGCACGGACGCCGACGCCTACACGCTGTCGCTGGAGCAGGTCGGCGACCGCGTGGACGAGGCATGGGAGGCGGGCGCGACCGAGGTCTGCATGCAGGGCGGCATCCACCCGGACCTTCCCGGCACCGCGTACTTCGACCTCGCCCGCGAGGTGAAGCGCCGCGCGCCCGGCATCCACCTGCACTCCTACAGCCCGATGGAGGTCGTGAACGGCGCGTCCCGGACGGACCTGTCGATCCGGGAGTGGCTGGAGGCGGCGAAGGAGGCGGGCGTCGACTCCCTGCCCGGGACGGCCGCCGAGATCCTGGACGACGACGTGCGGTGGGTGCTGACCAAGGGGAAGCTCCCCACCGACCAGTGGGTCGAGGTCGTCACCACCGCGCACGAGATCGGGATCCCGACGACGTCCACGATGATGTACGGGCACGTGGACAACCCCGCGCACTGGGTCGCGCACATCAAGCTGCTGCGGTCCATCCAGGAGCGGACGGGCGGGTTCAGCGAGTTCGTGCTGCTGCCCTTCGTCCACCACAACTCGCCCATCTATCTCGCCGGGCTGGCGCGTCCGGGGCCGACCGCGCGGGAGAACGTCGCCGTCCACGCCCTGGCGCGCATCCTGCTGCACGGCGCGATCCCCAACATCCAGACTTCCTGGGTGAAGCTCGGGGACGAACTGTGCACGCGGGTCCTGCAGGGAGGGGTGAACGACCTCGGCGGGACACTCATGGAGGAGACCATCAGCCGGATGGCCGGCTCGGAGAACGGGTCGTTCAAGCCCATCAGCGAACTGGAGGCGATCGCAGCGCGCGCGGGCCGTCCCTCCAGGCAGCGCACCACCCTCTACGGCGACGTTCCCGCCGAGCGCCTGGAGGCGTCCCGCCGCACCGACGGCATCGGGCATTTCGGACGGCAGTCGCTCACCCTGACGCCGGTGACCCCTCCCGCGTGACCGGCGCCGCCGTCGCGGAGGGCCGGGTCAGGGCGCGCCGCGACGGCAGCTCGGGCGGCGCTCGACCAGCTGGTCCGCCGAGCGGCGCAGCTCCCGCAGGACGGCGTCGACCGACGGCCGCACCTCCGCGCCGACGCGGGTCCACATGACCATCCGGCGGTCCACGGGGGCGTCCGCGACGTCCCGCACGACGATGCCCTCCTCCCGCTCGACGAGCGCGAGGTCGGGCACCAGGCACACGGCGCCGCCCTGGGCGACCATCGCGAAGATGACCATCAGGTCGTTGGACCTGAAGCGGACGTCGGGCCGGAAGCCGCCCAGCTCCACGCACGTCCGTTCGAGCAGGTCGGCGTGGTTGGTGCCGACGTGCCCGGTGGCCCAGGAGCACCCGGCGAGGTCGGCCATCCGGACCGGGCCGCCCGGTTCGGCGAGCGGGTGGCCCTCCGGCATCCCGACCCGCATGATCTCGGTGACGAGGACCTCGGAGGTCAGCTCGGGCCTGCGCGGCCGCGGCAGGTGCGAGTACTCGTCCGTCAGCACGACGTCGATCTCCTGGAGCACCAGCGCCTGGAGCACCCGGTGGAACTCCTCGTCCAGCACGTCCACGACGAGGTCGGGATACGCCTCCGCCAGCCGCGGCAGCGCGGGCGCGAGGACGTGCAGCAGCGCCGTCTGGAAGCCGACGAGCCGCACCGCGCCCGCGACGCGCCCGCTGGCGGCGAGCGCCGCCTCCTCGGCCCGCTTCGCCCGCGCCAGCAGCGCCTCGGCGTGCTCGACGAGCACCTCGCCCGCCTCGGTCAGCCGCAGGCGCCGCCCGGCCCGCTCGACCACCGGCACGCCGATGTCCCGCTGCAGCTGCGCGAGTTGCTGCGACACCGCGGACGGCGTGTAGCCGAGGGCGTCGGCGACCGCCCCGAGCGTCCCGCGCAGCTTGAGCTCGCGCAGCACCCGCAAACGTCCGAGATCCAACATAGTGAAGCGATTCTTACACAATCCCTACAGAAAGCCTCGCTGGACCTGAACGTTGGACGGAGTCAAACTGTGAGTGCGACGGAAAGAGGCGGAGACCCCGGCTCCCCCGATCGCCCCGCGCGGGAACGCCGCCACTGCGATCCCAAGGAAGAAGATCATGCTGTACGTACTCGGCCTCATCATCGCCCTCGCCGTCCTCGGCCCCCTCTTCGGCGCCGACAGCCGGGACGGCCTCGACCGGACCCCGAACAACTTCTGGCTGCGCCGCCGCAGGGCGCAGGCCCCGGTCAGAAGGACCGGTAGTCCCGGACCGGCAAGCGGGGGCCACGCCTCGGCGGGTGCATCCCGGACGATTCCAGCAGCCGGGTGACCCGGTAGCGATGACCGGCGTAGGGCTCCAGCAGTTCCAGCATCCCGGCGTCGTCGACCTTGCGGCCCGCCAGCGCCCAGCCGACCAGGCCGGGCAGGTGGTAGTCGCCGACGGAGACGGCGTCGGGATCGCCCACCGCGCGCTGCCTGACCTCGGCGGCCGTCCACACGCCGATGCCCGGCAGCGACCGCAGCCGCGCCTCGGCCGGGTCCTCCTCCAGCCGCCGCGCGACCCGCGCCGCCCCGATGATCGTCCGGGCCCGGACGGCCTCCAGGCCGGACCGGTGCCACTCCCACGAGGGAATCCGGATCCAGACCTCCGGCGGCGGCGGGACCCGCAGGTGCGGGGCGCCGGGCGCGGGCTGCCCGAACCTGCGCAGCAGGTAGGCCCAGGCGCGCCACGCCTCCTGCCCCAGCACCTTCTGCTCCATCACCGCCGGCACGAGCGCCTCGAAGACCCGCCGCGTCCGTCCGATCCGCAGCCCCGGGCGCTTGAGCACCTGATCGCGGACCACGTCGTGCCGCGCGACGAACCCGTCCGGCTCGTCGGCCGCCCCCAGTAGTTCGGGCACCCCCTCCAGCAGCCATTCGGCGCCGGGCCCCCAGGCCGTGGCCTCGACGGCGTCCCCGGTCCACCCGACCCGCAGCGTGCCGGGCCCGTCAGGGGTGTGGGACGTCCGCCAGACGGAACCGTCCCGCTCGAACCGGCACGCCGGATCGCGCGACCCGCGCCGATGCGGCGAAAGCGCGTCGCGCAGATCCAGCGCCCACGGCGGCCGCCACTCCCGGACCCGGCCGGGGAGGCGCCCAGCGGTCGCCTCCCCGGCCGCCCCGGGCGGTTCAGCAACGCTCAACGAGCCGACTCTCCCTGCTTGACATGCCCCGCCGGACCCGCCGAGGTCTCCCCGTACGCCGGCGCCTCGACGGTCTCGGCCACCAGTCTGCCACCGCCCCGCAGTTGGCTCCCCGTCCGGGGGCAAAGCATAAATGTCGCCATAAATCCGCTGGTCAGCACCCGGGGGACCATGCGCCTGCCCGCGCGAGGCGGTCTTCCGCTGTCGCGCCTCAGTCGTCGGCGGAGAAGCGGACGGCGGTCGGCGGCAGTTTGATTCCGGGCCAGACACGGACGCCGCAGCGCAGCTCGTTGCCGGGACCCACCACCGCGCCGTCGCCCAGGACGACGCCGTCGAGGAAAGCGCCGGGACCGACCCGGGCGCCCCGGCTGAGGACCGAGTCGCGGACGGTGGCGCCCTCGGCGACGAACGAGTCCTCCAGCAGGACGCTGCCGATCACGGTGGCGCCCGCCTCGACCACGGCGCCGCGGCCGACGGTGGTGCCGCCGCGCACGACCGCGCCCGGCGCGACCCGCGCGCCCGCGAGGGCGAGGCGCTCGCCCGGCTCGCCGGGCATGGCGGGCGAGGCCAGGGCGCCGAGGACGAGGTCGCGCGACCCCCGGACGAAGGCCTCGGGAGTGCCGACGTCCAGCCAGTAGCCCGACTCGACGTAGCCCATGACCACCGCACCGGAGGAGATGAGCGAGGGGAACGTCTCGCGCTCGACGGAGACCACCTCGTGCTCGGGGATCGCGTCGATGGCCGAGCGGCGGAAGACGTAGCAGCCCGCGTTGATCTGGTTCGTCACCGGATGGGGCGTCTTCTCCAGGAACGCCGTGACACGGCCGTCGTCGGCCGTGGGGACGCATCCGAAGCGGGACGGGTCGTCGACCTCGGTGAGATGCAGCGTCACCTCGGCCGCGGCCGCCTCGTGCAGCTTCACCTGGGCACGGACGTCGTGGCCCGACAGGATGTCGCCGTTCAGGATCAGGACCGGGTCGTCCGGGCCGCAGGAGAGGGCGCGCGCGGCGTTGCGGATGGCGCCGCCGGTGCCGAGCGGCTCGTCCTCGCTGACGTAGGCGAGGTCGACGCCGTAGGCGCGGTCGCCGAAGGCGGCCTCGAACATCTCGGCGCGGTAGGACGTGGCGAACACGATGCGCTCGACGCCCGAGGCGTGCGCGCGGGCCAGCTGGTGCGCGAGGAACGCGACCCCGGCGGTGGGGAGCAGGGGTTTCGGGGTGGAGATCGTCAGGGGGCGCAGGCGGGTGCCTTGACCTCCCACCAGGAGGATCGCTTCCACTCGGTTCCTTTCTCCACGCGCGGTCGGAGAGAGCCTAGTGGGTGCGTGCGGAAGCGTACTGGTCCACGGCACGCTGGTAGGAGGCCATGTGGGCCTCCGCGGACGCCGACCAGGAGAACCTCTCGGAGCGGGTGTGCGCGGCCTCGGCGAGCTCGGCGCGGCGGGACGGGTCGTCGATCAGGGAGGCGAGGGCGGCGCCGATGCCGTCCGGGTCGGGTTCGGTGTAGGCGACCGCGTCGCCGCCGACCTCGGGGAGGGGCCCGCGATGGGTGGTCAGGACGGGCGCGCCGCAGGACATGGCCTCCAGGACGGGCAGCCCGAAGCCCTCGCCGCGGCTCGGGAGCGCGACGACCAGGGCACCGCCGAAGAAGCCGGGCAGGTCCGACCAGGACAGGTAGCCGGGACGCAGGACGCGCAGTTCCAGCGGGACGGTGGCGAGGGCCGCGTCGACCTCGTCGTCCCAGCCGCCGCTGCCCGCCAGGACGAGCGCCGGGGCGTCCTCGCGGCCGGCGCAGGCCCGCACCCAGCCGCGGATCAGGTTCGGGACGTTCTTGCGCGGCTCCAGCGCGCCCAGGTAGGCGATGTACGGGCGGCCGTGCAGGCCGAGGCGGTCGGAGACGTGCTTGACCTCCGGCTCGGACGGGCGGTGGAAGACCTCGTGGTCGACGCCGTGGTAGGCGACGTCGATGTGGGACGGGTCGGCGCCGAGGATGCGCACCAGCTCGTCGCGCGTCGCCCGGGACGGGGCGATCAGCCGGGTCGCGCGGCGGGCGGCGGTGCGCGTCGCCGACTTGATGTAGGAGGTGCGCACCGGGTCGTGCAGCTCCGGCTCGGCGAACAGGGTGACGTCGTGGATCGTCACCACGGTCGGCAGGCCGGCGCTCACCGGCATCGTGTAGGTGGGCAGGTGGATGACCTCGGCGCCGACGCGCAGGGCCACGTGCGGCAGGCCCGACTGCTCCCAGGCCAGGCGGGTGGCGCGGTGCGAGAGCGTCGCGGGGCCGGCGACGACCCGCGCGCCGGGCACGAGGCCCTCATAGCGTTCGGCGTCCGCACGCTGGCAGGCGACGGCGAGGTCCGCGCCCTGCCGGTGCAGGGCGCACAGCAGCCCGTCCACGTACCGGCCGAGCCCGCCGCGATCGGCAGGCACGGCGGTGGCGTCGAGCAGAATCCGAGGCCCCACGGTCCACTCCCCCATCCAGCGCGGTGGCGTAGATCACTCTTTACTCTTCGAGCGTACGCCCGGAAGGCGCCCGCTCGCCGGATCTCGTCCCACGCGATTCATCGTGAGGGCCCCTCCCCGCAGGGCCACCTCTTACGCGCTCCGCCCCCGCGCGCCCTGTCTTTTCCGGGCCCGGACCAGAACGATGCTGCCGCGCTCGTTCGGTGCGGCGCGGTCGGCGAGCGCGACGAGCGGCGTGAGCGGCGCGGCGGCGTTGAAGCCGACCTTGCCGCCGTAGGTGGACAGGGACAGGTAGAGGCGCTCGGTGGCGGCGGTGCGGAACTGGTAGCTGTGCCCGACGAGGTCCAGGCCGCGCTCGTCCATCAGCTTGCCCAGGCTGTCGTGGGTGTAGGTGTGCTGGACGTGGTACTTGGCCTTGTGCGCGTCGCGCAGTTTCGGCCAGGCGTCGGCACGGCTCAGCACGTCGGCGGACATGAAGATCTCGCCGCCGGGCTTGAGGACCCGCGCCATCTCGTCCAGGGACCTGCCCCCGTCGTCGAAGTGCTCGATCGCGCAGACCGACAGGACCGCGTCGAACGAGCCGTCGGCGAACGGCAGCCGCAGCGCGTCGCACTCGACCAGCGCGGGGGCGTGCGCGAGCGTCCGCCCGTAGACCATCTTGCCGCGGGCCAGGTCGATCGAGACGGCGTCGGCGCCGCGCCGGCGCGCGCGGCCGGCCCAGTAGCCGTCACCGCCCGCGACGTCGAGGACCCGCTTGCCGCGCAGGTCGCGCCCCATCCAGTCGAGCAGCGTCCCCGCCTCGCGGTACCGGCATACGTGCACCTGGTGCCCCATGAAGGCGACCACATCGGAAATCTTCATCGCCCCCCAACTCTAGGCGGAGCGGGCGGCCGTGAGGTCACGTTCGCCTACGCTGGGCGCGTGAAGATGAAGGTCGTCGCCGTCCGGAGCCTGCGCGTGCTCCTGGTCCTGCTCGCGCTCGCGTTCTGCGGCTACAGCGTGGCGTCCCAGTGGGACGCCGCGGTGGACGCGTTCCGGCAGATGTCGTGGGCGACGCTCGCCGGGGCGCTCGCCGCCGGCCTGGCGGGGCTCTTCGTCTGGATGCTCGGCTGGCGGGAGTTCCTCGCCGGGCTCGGGTCGCCGCTGCCGGTGCGGGCCGTCTTCCGGATCTCGGGGATCAGCCAGCTCGGCAAGTACGTCCCGGGCAAGGTGTGGGCGCTGGTCACGCAGATCGAGATGACGCGCGAGCACAAGGTGCCGCCCGAGCGCAGCTTCGGCTCGACGATGCTGGCGGTCGCGACGTCCACCTCGTGCGGGCTCGCGGTCGCGGCGGTGACGCTGCCGCTGACGTCCGCGGCGGCGCGCCGGGAGTACTGGTGGCTGTTCCTGCTGGCGCCCGTCCTGCTGGCCATGCTGCACCCGAGAATCGTGAGCTGGGCGCTCGGCGTGATGCTCAGGCTCGTGCGCCGGCCGCCGCTGGAGCACCCGGTCGGCCTGGGCGCGACGCTCAGGGCCGTCGGGTGGACGGTCCTCGGCTGGGCCCTGTTCGGCGTGCACACCTGGCTGCTGTGCGCGGCCGTGGGCGGCGACGGCAGGGGGCTGCCGTTCCTGGCGACCGGGGCGTACGCGCTGGCGTTCGTCGCCGGCTTCCTCGTCTTCATCGCGCCGGGCGGCATCGGGGCCCGGGAGGCGGCGCTGACGGTCGTGCTGACGCCGGTGCTCCCGGCGGGCGCGCCGGTCGTGGTCGCGATCGCGTCCCGGGTGCTGCTGACCGCCGCCGACCTGCTGATCGCGGGCGTGGCGTTCCTGCTGGGCAGGACGGCCCCGGGCACCGGGAATGAACCGCGGTCCAAGGAGCTTGTGACCGGTACGCCGCCCACGACGGGCACGCAGCCTACGAAGGAGGGACCGTGACGGCCCCGATCACCGTGACCGACGCGACGTTCGCGGACGAGGTCCTGAGCAGCGACACCCCCGTTCTGGTCGACTTCTGGGCCGACTGGTGCGGACCGTGCCGCATGATCGCTCCCGTGCTGGAGCAGATCGCCGCCGAGCAGGACGGCAAGATCAAGATCGCGAAGATGGACTACGACGCGAACCCGCAGACGCCCGGCAAGTACGGCGTGATGGGGCTGCCGACGCTGCTGCTCCTCAAGAACGGCGAGGTCGTGGAGCAGATCGTCGGCGCCAAGCCGAAGCGCGCCCTGATGAAGGTCATCGAACCGCACCTGTGAGCGCGTCGAGGTAGGCGGCCCACACCGGGCCGTGGTCGACCGGGCGGACGCCGGAGCGCAGGCGCTCCGGCTCCCCCGGCGTGTAGAAGCGGCGGAGGGCGCCGGCGAGCGAGGGCACGTCGTCCGGCGCGCAGACCAGCCCGTCCACGCCGTCGCGGATCTGCGCGGCGAACCCGCCCACATCGGTGGCGATCACCGGGAGTCCGTGCTCGTAGGCCATCCACACGTTCTGCGACGACGTCGCCGACCGGTAGGGCATGACGAGCGCGTCGGCCGCGGCGAACAGCCCCGGGAGGTCGGCGGCCGGGACGTACCCGGGCCGCAGCTCCACCCTGGACGTCAGGTCCAGCGAGCCGACCAGCTCGCGGGTCTCGTCCAGGCCGCCCCAGAACTCGCCCGCGACGGTGAGCGCCACGTCGTCCGGGCCCTCGGCGAGGGCGCGCAGCAGGACGTCCAGCCCCTTGTACGGGCGGACGATCCCGAAGAACAGCAGCCGCCGGCGCACCTTCCCGTCGCCGGGCGCGGCGGCGCCGGCCGCGGGCAGGTGCGCGGCCATCTCCGCGACCCGCACGGGCCGCCGGGTGAGCCCCCGCGCCAGGTCGGCCTGCGCCTCGGTGTGGACGAGGACGCCGTCCGCCTTGCGCAGCAGGCGCCTCATCAGCGGCTCGTCGTACGGCTTGCGCTCGTGCGGCAGCACGTTGTGGCACAGCGCCACCACCGGGGCCCGGCCCCGGAGCCCGGCGAGGATCCCCAGGTAGGCCGGCACCTGGACGGTGCTGAGCACCACCAGGACGACCAGGTCGCACGACCGTAGCGCGCGGCCGGTGCGCCACCACCCGTCCGGGCGGCGCCAGTCGAGCCGGCGCCGGGTGCCGGGGAACGGCTCCCCCTCCGGCTCGGAGATCGTCTGCTGGCCGGGGTACAGGAACGAGGGGTACTGGGCCCGCCAGGACTCGATGACGACGTCGTGGCCGGCCGCCGCCAGCCGGTGCGCCAGCTCGGTGGTGTGCCGGGCGCCGCCGCCCTTGTAGGGGAACGCGGGCCCGACGATCGCGACGCGCATGCCGCTAGACGTCGCCGCGCGAACGGACGATCAGGTCGGCCAGCAGCGCCAGCGACGCGATGATCAACCCCGTCACGAAGATCATGATGGTGTTGTTGGCGAAGTACCCGAAGTGCACCACCATGTCGAACACGCCCTTGAGCAGCCCGATCACGATCAGCCACAGCGCGGGCGGCATCAGCACCTTGAGCGGGTTGAAGTACATCACCATCCGCAGCACCTGCAGGATGTAGCGGTAGGCGTCCTTGGTGAAGTGGAACTTCGACTTGCCGGCCCGCTTGGCGTAGTCGATCGGCACGTACCGGACCGGGTGCTGGTTCGACAGGAACGCGATGGTGATCGTCGTGACGCAGGAGAACCCGGGCGGCAGCAGCCGCAGGTACGGCAGCGACACCTCGCGGCGGAACGCGCGCAGCCCCGAGTTCAGGTCGGGGATCCTGGTGTTGGTGAGCCGCTCGGCGACCTTGCGGATGAACCACTTGGCGGGCACCCGGAGCGCCTTGTGCGTGCCCTCCTCGGTGGTGCGCGCCCCGACGACCTGGTCGACCGCCGGGTCGGAGTCCAGGACCTCGATCAGCTCGGGGATCCGCTCGTTCGGGTAGGACATGTCGGCGTCCGTCCACACGACGATGTCGCCGCGGGCCTGCTGGGAGCCGATGCGCCGGACGGTGCCCGACCCGCTGTTGTGCTGGAACGCCATGATGCGCATGTGCGGGAAGCGGGGCGCCGCCTCCTCCAGCCGGGCGAGCGTCGCGTCCGTCGAGCAGTCGTCGACGGCCAGCAGCTCGTAGGTCTTTCCGCTGCCGTCCATCGCCTCGCAGATGCGCTCGACCTCGTCGATCACGTGGTCCTGCTCGTTGTAGCAGGGCAGGACGATCGTGACGTGGACGGTGTCGGACGCGGCCGGCGGACCGGGCGCGGGCACCGGATCGGGCACGGGCGCGGGGTCGGACGCGGGCTCCACATCGGCGGGCGGCTGGGGCTTCGGCTCGACAGACTGGGTGCTCACGCAGCGCGAGGATACTCGCCCCCGCGCACATCGGCGGCCACTACGGCCGCGCGGGCTCGGCCGTCCACACGTCCATCGTCAGCCCCCAGGTGCCGCCGGGCGGCCCGGTGAGCGTGCGCCCGTCCTGCCGCGTCACCAGGTGCAGCACCTGCCGCGGCGTCCCGTAGGGGGCGACCTGCTCGGGCTTCGCCGCCATGATCACCGGACGCCGCCCGGCCCGGTGCACCCCGGCGACGACGCGGCGCACGTCCTCGGGCGACGCGGCGCCGGTCGTGCGCGCGGCGGGCAGCCCGCACTCACCGCGGACGACCTGGAGGAACCGGTCGGCGGTGGCCTGCTCGACCATCACGACCGAGGCGCGCGGGCGCAGCGCGCGGCACATCCCGTCCACGGCGGCGACCTCGCCCTGCTCCGTGCGGGTCACCAGGTAGCCGCCGGACGTCAGCACGATCGGCACCAGCATCAGAGCGACGCCGGCGACCGCGCCCCTCCGCACCACCTTCGGCCCGTACCCGAGCCGCCGGACGCGCGTGACGGTCCAGGCCGACGCGAAGACCGTGAACAGCAGCAGGCCGGGGATGGCGAGGCCGATCAGCCGCCGGGAGGCCCACGGGTGGTCGGGCGTGATCCCGGGACGGACCAGCACCTGCGCCGTCGTCCAGACGACCATCGCGTAGGGCAGCAGCCATTCCGGGGACTGCCCGCGCAGCAGACGGCGCACCAGCAGCGCCGCGCCGAACGTGGCGAACAGCAGCGCGGGGACGCCGACGTACCAGACGACCCAGTACAGCGACAGCTCGGAGTACTGCCGGGTGCCGTCGACCGGGAGGTCCTGGATCTTCTGGATCATCTCGATGAACCGGACGTTCATCGCGTCGTCGCCGGTCGCGGGCGGGCGGCGGACGGTCTGGACCAGCGGCCGGAGCGCGAAGCCCGCCATCACCAGCACGGTGAGGACCGCGGCGGCGCCCGGCAGGCGGCCGCGCGCGACCGCCGCGCCGGCGCGGCGCAGCCGGGCCGCCACCGGGTCCCGGCGCAGCGCCGCGACCAGCAGGACCGTCGCGACGAGGACGGCCGCGGAGATGGCCAGCAGCGGCACCAGCGACGCCCGGAGGTAGGAGAGGTAGGGCCGGGACATGGTGAAGCCCTCGACCACGCCGGCTCCCACGCCGAGCAGCAGGCCGCCGGCCGTCCAGTATCCGGCCGCCCGCCTGCGCGCGATGAGCAGGCCCGCGAACGCCACCACCGGCAGGACGTCCCGCAGCCCGTCGATGCGGACGAGCACGATCAGCCCGAGCGCGGCCCCGGCCAGGAGCGCCTTGGCGCCGGCGACCCGCCCGTCACGGGGCTCCCGGCGGACGTCGTACATCAACGACAGGCCGCCCAGCAGCAGGACGATGGCGGGCAGCTCGCTGAAGGTGTTGCGGGAGACGTAGAGCATCGGCAGCGTCAGCGCGAGCAGCAGCGCCCCGGCGGGCGCCCAGCGGGGGCCGACGAGGCGCGCGACGAGCCCGGCGAACGACAGCACGCAGCAGGCGCCGAGCACCGGCGCCATCAGCACCATCCCGTGGGCGCCGCCGACCCATCCGGCCGGCGCCAGCACCAGCGGCCATCCCGCCATGAACTGCGGGACGACGGCGCCGCCGTCCTGGTAGAAGGCGGGGCTCGCGAAGTTCAGGGCCGCGTCCGGGCCGCCGAACGCCCCCTCCTCCAGCGGGATCGGCAGCGATCCGTGCTCGGCCAGCCACGTCGCGAACTGGACGTAGGACGCGGGGTCGCGGCGGACGACGATCTGCTCGGCGCACATGACGACCTGGAGCACCAGGAACGCGGCCGTGACGGCGAACACCGACCACACCGGCCGGCGCTGCACCGCGTCGAGGCCGCCCGGGGCGTTCAGGGTCCCCGGACGCCCGCCGGGGGCGTCCCCCGGCCGGGTCCGCAGGCCGAGCCACAGCACGAGGGCGGCGACCGGCACGAACAGCGCGACCGCCGGGGCCGGGCGGAACACGCCCGCCATCAGCAGCGGCAGCGACACCGCCAGCCATGCGACGAGGACCAGCGCCGGGGCGGCGGTGGCCCGGACGAGCAGCCGACCAGCGTTCATGATTCCGCCCCATGCCCGCCGCCGGGGCGCTCGCCCGCCACTGTTCCGTGCTTCACCCGTGCGGAGCGTAGCGGCATCGGCGCGATGGCGGCGCCAGGACGATCATGCGGGCATACGCTCGGACCATGAGCGCACATGCCGGGGCCGCGGGCACGCCCGCGGAGCTGCTGCGGCGGCGGGTCGCGGACGACCCGTCCCGCCCGCTGGTCACCTTCTACGACGACGCGAGCGGCGAACGCGTCGAGCTGTCCGCGCGGACGTTCGGGAACTGGGTGGCCAAGACGGCGAACTTCCTGGTGGACGGCCTCGCCGCCGAGCCGGGGACCCGCGTCGTCCTGGTCCTGCCGCCGCACTGGCAGACCGCGGTGTGGCTGATGGCCTGCTGGTCGGCGGGTCTCGTCGCCGAGCCGGTCGACCCGGAGGATTTCCGGCGCGGCGGCGCCGAACCGGCCGGGGCGTCCGATCCGTACATCCTGGCGGCGGCGCAGGAGGTGCTGGACGACGTGCTCGCGGACGACGTGCTCGCAGGAGGGGCCGAGGAGATCGTCGGCCTGTCGCTGCACGCGCTCGGCGGCCCGCTCGCCGACTGCCCGGCCGGCGTGACCGACTACGCGGCGGAGGTGCGCGCGTACGGAGACCGATTCGCCCCCGGCCCCGGGGTGGTGCCGGAGACCCCCGCGCTGAGTGTGACAAAGACCACATTCAGCGCGGCGGAGCTGGTGGGCGCCGCGCGCGGGGCCGTTGAGAAATGGGAGCTGGACGCACGCGACCGGCTCCTGGTTGACATGTCCTTCGCCACACTCGACGGGGTACTGACCTGCCTACTGGCACCACTAGCCTCGGGTGCTTCCGTCATAATCCAACGAAACTTTGACAAAGCCGCCCTAGATCGTCGCCTGACCCTGGAGCATGTGACGGTGGTGGCCGGTACGCCCGGACCGAATGACGAATCCGGCTCCGTGTACCGCCTCCCCTGACCTACGCTTCCCTTGCCCTCGTCCCGTCCGTTCGAACCATGAGCCACGGGCCGTTCCTTTCGCGGGGACGCCCCCGGACCCCCGGAACCGCCCATACCCCCGGACCTCGGAGCCGATGAACAGCAACCCGATGTACATGGAGTACGTCGACGACGCCGACCCGCAGCCGGCGCCGCGACGTGGCTGGCGCATCCTCGGCTGGGTCTGCATCGGCCTCTCGGCGGTCATGGTGGTCGGCTCTCTCACCGCCTACGGCCTGTACCGCCGGGCGTTCGGGAACATCTCGCACGAGGACGTCAACGCCCAGCTCGGCCCCAACCGGCCGAAGAAGCTGAACAGCGCGATGAACATCCTGATGCTCGGGTCCGACACCCGTGAGGGCTCGAACGCCAAGTACGGCCGCTCGATGAAGAACGAGCCGCCCCGCTCGGACACGATGATCCTGCTGCACCTGTCCCCCGGCGGCGGCCAGGCGATGGGCATCAGCTTCCCCCGCGACCTGATGGTCCGGATGCCGTCCTGCAAGAGCCGCAAGGGCGGGACGATCCCGGCGCAGACCCGCGCGCAGATCAACTCGGCGTTCACCAACGGCGGCGCGGCCTGCGTCATCAAGACGATCGAGAGCATCTCCAACATCCGGATCGACCACTTCATGCAGGTCGACTTCAACGGGTTCAAGTCCATCACCAGTGCCGTCGGCGGCGTCCCGGTGTGCCTTCCCAAGGACGTCGACGACCCCAAGTCCAAGCTCAAGCTGAGCCGGGGCAAGCACAAGATCAAGGGCGAGACGGCGCTGGCGTACGTGCGCGTGCGGCACGGCCTCGGCGACGGCTCCGACACCGACCGCATCAAGCGCCAGCAGAAGTTCATGGGCTCCCTCGCCGGCCAGGCGATGAGCGCCGGTGTGCTCAGCAACCCCAGGCGCATGCTCCAGCTGATGAACGCCGTGACCAAGTCGCTCACCACCGACAAGGAGCTGACGCCGCAGGTCATGATGGACATCGGCAAGGAGATGCAGGGCATGACCACCGGCAAGCTGCGGTTCGTGACCGTCCCGTCCGGGCCCGACCCCCTGGACCCGAACCGGGTGGCGCTCACCACCGGCGCCCAGCCGTTCTTCTCCGCCGTCCGCAACGACAAGACCGTGCCGAAGGAGCCCGCGCCGGGCGCCACGAAGATCCCGCCGAGCCAGGTGCGCGTGCGGGTCTACAACGGCAGCGGCATCGACGGCCAGGCCGGTCGCGTCGCCGACGACCTGGAGTCGCAGGGCTTCCAGGTCACCGTCGGCGGGAACGCCCCCGCGCCCACGACCGCCACGAAGGTGCTGTACGGTGCCGGTGCCGACCAGCAGGCGCAGACCCTGACCTCGATGATCCCGAGCAAGCCGCAGGCCGCGGCGCGCACCACGGGTGGCACGCCGGGCGTCGTCGACCTGATCGTCGGCCAGAACTGGACGAACCTCAAGAGCGCCGGCGGCGGCATCCCGAAGCAGCAGGGTGAGATCCGCGCCAGCGACGACATCTGCAAGGAGAGCTGACCGGGCGGCCGTATGACCTACACCACCAGGCCCTCAGAGGCCGACGCGGCACAGCGAACCGAACGGCCGTCGTCCACGGACCCGGCGGCGCCCCCCGAAGCGCGGGCGCCGGGTGTCGCGGGCACCGCAGCCTCTGGGAGCCCGGCCCCGCAGGGGGCCGCCCGCAAGGTGCGCGACCCCTTCTTCGACAACGCCAAGTACTTCGCGATCCTGCTGGTGGTGGCGGGACACTCTCTGGCCAACCTGCTGAACGTTCCGCTGGCCAAGGGTCTCTACCTGTTCATCTACATGTTCCATATGCCGCTGTTCATCGTGATCACCGGCTATTTCTCCCGGAACTGGACGTTCTCCGGCGGCAAGGCCCGCAAACTGATCACCAACGTCGGGGTGCCGTACGTGGTGTTCGAGTTCGCCTACTCGCTCTACGACTGGCTCGCGGGCCGCAACCACCTTGAGATCAGCCTGCTGAACCCGTACTACCTGACGTGGTTCCTGTGCGCGCTGTTCATGTGGCGGCTGTCCACCCCGGTCTGGCAGCAGATCCGCTGGCCGCTCGCCGTGGCGACGGTGTTCGCGCTCCTGTCGTACATGAGCGACCTCGGCGGGACGTTCGACATCCACCGGGTGATCGGGCTGCTGCCCTTCTACGTCCTCGGCCTCACCCTGAAGCCGGTGCACTTCGAGCTGCTGAAGAAGCCGATCGCGCGGCCGATCGGCGCCGTGGTGCTCGCCGCCGGCCTCGCCGGCTCCTATCTCGTCATGAACCGCATGTCGCGGAGCTGGATCTACTGGAAGCACGCGAACTTCGAACTCGGCGTCGGCAACCTCACCGGCACCGTGGTGCGGATCGCGATGTTCGCCGCGGCGGTCGTCCTCGTCGCCGCGTTCCTCAGCCTCATCCCGCGCGGGCGGTACTGGTTCACCGCTCTCGGCTCCTACACGCTGTACGCCTACCTGCTGCACGGGTTCGTGACCCGGCTGCTGAACTTCACCGGCTGGTGGGGCGCCGACTGGATGCACACCCCGGCCGGGGTGGCCATCGTGGTCGCCGGCGCCCTGGTGGTCGGAACGTTCCTGTGCTCCAAGCCCGTCGTCCGGACGATGAGCTGGGCACTGGAGCCGAAGATGACGCGGGTCTTCACCCCGCTGAGAAGACCCGCCCGCTCCCGCTGACGCCCCGTTCCCGCCCTCGCTCGCGCTCCCGCTGAGACCCGACCCCCCGGAGATATGACCGACGTCCTCCCCACCCCGCCACCCGCCACGGGCAGTGCGCCTTCCGCCACGGGCAGTGCGATCGTCACGCCCGAGGCCCCGTCCATCCCCGCTCCGCGTCCCGTACCGGGCCCGGCGGCGCCGCCGAAGCCCGCCCGCCCCCGGGACGCGTTCTTCGACAACGCCAAGTTCTTCACGGCCGTGCTGGTCGTGGTCGGGCACTTCTGGTCCCAGTTCGGGGACAGTCGCGCGGCACACGCCGCGTACGTCGTCCTCTACGCCTTCCATATGCCGGTCTTCGTTTTCATCACCGGCTATTTCTCGCGCGGATTCATGCGCTCGACGGACAAGTTCCGCAGCGTTCTCCCCACGCTCGTCGTCCCCTACGTGATCTTCATTCTGCTCTATCGGGCGCAATTGATCCTCATCAACGGGGTGCAGTTCCGGCTGAGCGAACTCTTCCGGCCGCATTTCCTGATGTGGTTCCTGGTGGCGCTCGTGTTCTGGCGGCTGAGCGCGCCGCTGTGGGGGCACCTGCGCCATCCGGTGGCCGTCTCGGTGGCGTTCTGCCTCGTCGGCGGGAGCTGGGCGTTCACCGCCGACTCCACGCTCAGCCGGACCGCCGGGCTGCTGCCGCTCTTCGTCCTCGGACTGACCGTCGACCCGGAGCACGTGCGGCGGCTGCGCGCCCCCGGGGCGCGGTGGGCGGGGCTCGCCGTGCTGGCCGCCGCCCTGCCCGTCGCCTACGTCTGGGAGCTCGGCACGGTCGTCCCGAAGATCGACAGCGGGCTGCTCTACTGGAACCAGGGTTACGATGCCATGGGCTTCGACACCGCCGAAGGCATGATGTGGCGGCTCGTGGCCCTCGCCTTCGCCGTTCTCCTCGGCGCCGCCTTCCTCGCGTGCATCCCGCGCGGACGGTCCTGGTACACCGAGATGGGGACGCGGACGATGTACGTGTACCTGCTGCACGGGCTCGTCATGAAGACGTTCGATTACACCGGCGTGCTGGACAAGCCAGTCCTGCACAACCCGTTCGGCATCGTCTCGGTCACCGTGGCCGCCGCCGCGCTCGGCGTCGTCCTCGCCACCGCACCCGTGCGGCGGCTCACCCGGTGGGCGGTCGAGCCCGACGCGCGGTGGCTCCTTCGATCCGCGCCCGGCCGGACCTGAGGTTCAAGCCCGACCTGTGGGTATAGTCCAGAATCACCGAGTAGTTGATTGGCCTTCGCGTGAGCTCTGATCACGATATCTCTTTGAGCATCATCGTGCCCGTGCACAAAGTGCAGGGGTACATCCGGCAATGCCTTGATTCCATCCTCGATCCGGATCTTCCCAATCTTGAGGTCATCGCCGTCGACGACCACTCGCCGGACGGCTGCGGCGAGATCCTCGACGAGTTCGCCGAGCGCGACTCGCGCGTCAAGGTCCGGCACCTCGACGAGAACGTCGGCCTCGGCCACGCGCGCAACATCGGGCTCGACATGGCGACCGGCGACTACGTCTGGTTCTTCGACAGCGACGACCACGCGACCGACGGCGCCGTCCGCGCGATCTGCGACCGGCTCGCCGAGACGCGGCCCGACGTGCTGGTCTTCGACTACGCCCGGTCCTACTGGAACGGCAAGGTCAAGCGCAGCATCATCAACCACCTGTTCCGCGAGCCGCCCGCGCCGGAGGTGTTCACCCTCGCCGAGCGGCCGAGCGTCCTCGAGATGATGATGACGGCGTGGAACAAGGCGATCCGCCGCGAGTTCCTGCTCGACCTCGGGCTGCGCTTCAGCGGCGGCTACTACGAGGACGTCAACGTCACCTACCCGATCCTGATGGCCGCCGAGCGCCTGAGCCTGCTGGACCGGGTCTGCTACATCTACCGGCAGCGCCGCCGCGGAGCGATCACCAAGACCGCGAGCGCCAAGCATTTCGACGCGTTCGCGCAGTACGACCGCATCTTCACGTTCATGGACGGGATGGGGGCGAAGGCCGACCCGTTCCGCCCGCTGATGTTCGACCGGACGATCTGGCACCTGCTCGTCATCATCGAGCGGCCCGACCGCGTCCACGAGTCGGAGAAGGCGCGGTTCTTCGCGGAGATGGCGAAGACGTACAACAGGTACGAGCCGGCGGGGCACGTCCCGCCCGACGACAAGCCGTTCCTCGCCGACAAGCACCGGATGATCAAGGCGGACGACCACCGGGGCTTCGAGCGGGTCCGCGCCGCCGAGGCCAAGGACAAGGCGCGGAACCGGGGCGGAAAGGCCGCCAAGATCCGCAGGCGCGGTGTGCTGCTGGGCAAGGAGCTCGCCAAGGAGCGCTACTACCAGATGCAGCGGCGCCTCCCGATCGAGGAGGACCTCGCCGTCTTCGGCGCGTACTGGTACCGCGGGTACGCCTGCAACCCGGCGGCGATCTACGAGAAGGTCCGGGAGCTGGCCCCGGACGTCCGCCCGGTGTGGATCGTCAAGCCCGGAGCGCGCAAGACGATGCCGGAGGGCGTCGACTACGTCGTCGCCGGCTCCGCCGACTACTACCGGACGCTGGCCCGCGCGAAGTACTTCGTCAACAACGTCAACTTCCCCGACAACTACGTGAAGCGGCCGGGGCAGGTGCACATGATGACGCAGCACGGGACGCCGCTGAAGAAGATGGGCCTCGACCAGATGGAGTACCCGGTCGGCGCCAACGACATGGACTTCAAGGCCCTCATCGCCCGGTCGGACCGCTGGGACTACCTCGTCTCGTCCAACCCGCTGTCGACGGAGGCATGGGAGCGCGGGTTCCCCTGCGACTACGAGATGCTGGAGATCGGCTATCCGCGCAACGACCGGCTCGTCTCGGCGGACGGGGACGAGCGCACCCGGCTGCGCGCCGAGCTCGGCGTCCCGGACGGCGCGACCGCGATCCTGTACGCGCCGACGCACCGCGACTACCAGCGCCGCTACACCCCCATGTTCGACATCGGGCGGGTCGTGGACGCGCTCGGCGAGGGGCACGTGCTGCTGCTGCGGGCGCACTACTACTACAAGATCAAGAACATGGCGGCGGACCTGGGCTGGCCGGAGGGCCGGGTCATCGACGTCTCCAAGCACCCGTCCGTCGAGGACCTCATGATCGCCTCGGACGCGCTGCTCACGGACTACTCCTCGGTGATGTTCGACTACGCCAACCTCGACCGGCCGATCGTGATCTACGCCAACGACTGGGAGACCTACCGGCTCACCCGCGGGGTCAACTTCGACCTGACGGCGACGCCCCCCGGCGTCGTCGCCGCGACCGAGGCCGAGCTGGTCGAGGCGTTCACGTCCCGGGCCGCGTGGGGCGACGCCGCCGCGAAGAACCTCGCGAACTTCAGGGCGCGGTTCTGTCCGTGGGACGACGGGCACGCGGCCGAGCGCGCCGTGCGCCGCATGTTCCTCGGAGAGAAGATCCCGAACCCGCCGCAGTAGGCCCCGGCGCCGGAGCCGCCGCCGCGCCGTCCGGCGCACACCCCGTCACGCCCGAAGGAGTGGGTCGCTTGCCCTCCAGCAGGATCAGCGTCGTCGTGCTCGCGCACGGAGCCGGAGAGTCCCTCGGCGGCACGCTCGCGTCGATCGCGGGCCAGTCGCACGCGGACCTGGAGGTCCTGGTGATGGACGACGGCGCGGGCGCCGCCGCCGGGGCCGTCATGCCCGACGAGCGGTTCCGCGTCGTGCGGCGGGGCGCGCCCAGCCGGGGCGCGGCGCGCGACCTCGGCGCCGCCGAGAGCGACGGCGACTTCCTGCTGTTCGTGGACGGCGGCGACGAACTGCCGGCGGAGGCCGTCGCGGTGCTGGTCGCGGCGCTGGAGTCCTCCGGGTCCGACATCGCGCTCGGCCGCGAGGCCGTCCGCCGCGGGCCGGACCGGGCGCCCGTGTGGCGGCCCGTCGAGCCGTCCCTAGCCCCGGCCACCGGCACGGACGTGCACCGCACCCCCGATCTCGTCCGCGAGCGCGGGGTCCGCGGGAAGCTGTTCCGGCGGTCGTTCTGGACGTCGCACGAGCTGGCGTTCCCCGATCTCGGCCGCTATGACGAGCTGCTGCCGGCGGTGCGGGCGCTGCACCTCGCGAAGGGCGTCGACGTGCTGCCCGGCGTCGTCCTGCACCGGCGGGGCGAGCGGTTCCCGGCCACGACGGAGGCACAGGAGATCGCGGACGGGTTCGGCGCCGTCGCCCTCGCCGTCACGTGGCTCGGCGAGCACGGCCACGCCCGGTCCCGGCGCCGGCTCCAGGCCCTCGCGGCCGCCGAGGAACTGCGGGTGTTCCTGGACGCGCTGCCGGACCTGCCCGCCGACGAGCGCGAGCAGGTCGTCGCGCAGGCCGCCGGGTACGCGTCCGGGCTGCCCGCGAGACTCCTGGCCGACGTCCCGGCGCTGACCCGGCTGAAGTGGCACCTCGCGTCCGCCGGGCACACGACGGAGCTGGTGAAGGTCGTCCGGTACGAGAGGGGGAAGGCCTCGCCGTCGATCGTCCGCGACCCGCTGCGCCGGTACGTCGTCTACCCGTACTGGAAGGACGCCAAGGTCGGCGTTCCGCGCGAGGTCTACCGGGCCCGCGGCGAGCTGCGGATGCGGGGCCGGGTCCACGCGGTCGGCTGGGACGGCGACCGGCTCACCGTCACCGGCGAGGCCTACATCAACTCCGTGAGCATGCGGCGCCGCTGGACGTCGGTGAAGGCGATGACGCTGCGGTCCGCCGGACGGAAGATCATCGCGCGGGCGCGGCAGGTGCCGGCGCCGGGCAAGCGGTCGGGCTGGTCCGGCTTCGAGTTCGCCTTCGACGTGAGCCGCCTTCGTGACCACGGAAGATGGGTCGAAGGCGTCTGGACGGTCGAGGCGTCGGTGCTGAACGCGGGCGTGTTCCGGCGGGGGCCGCTGCGGGGCGGCAGCTCCGGCAGCGGCGCCCACCCGCCGTACCGCTACGTCGCCGACGGCGTGCGCGTCGTCCCGCGCATCGACGACGGCCGCCTCGTCATCGAGGTCGAGCGGGTCGCGGCGGCGGCCGTCGCGCTGTCCTGGGACGGCGACACGCTGGTCGTCGAGGTGAAGGCGGACGAGGCGCCGGACGGGCTGTCGCTGACGCTCGGCGACGACCGCGTCGACGTACCGGTCACGGCGTCCGGCGACCGGTACGTCGCCCGCGTCGCCCCGGAGGCCCTCGAAGGGTCCCCGCTGCCGCCGGAGGAGATCGACGACACCCGCGACTGGACGGTCCGCGTCGCGGGCCGCCCCCTGGTGCTCGCCGAGGAGGTCGAGGACGTCCGGCGGGCGTTCGGCCCGCTGGAGGTCGCCGCGGGCCGCGGGCCCGGCGGCTACCTGCGCGTCCGGCGCACCACGGCGCGGCTCTCCGTCGACGGTTGCGCCTGGGAGCCGGACGGGACCCTCGTCCTGACCGCGGCGCACCCCGCGCACGGCGGAGGCCAGATCGTGCTGCGCGGCCGATGGCACCGCAAGGAGTACGCGTTCGACCTCGTCGCCGACCCGGCGTCGGGCGTCCTGCACGGGCGGGTGCCGGTCGCGGCCGTGCCGGGCGTCGCGGGCGTCCTGCCGCTGCGTCCCGGCCGCTGGGACGTGCTGTTCCGGCCCCCGGGCGAGCGGGCGCTGACCGTCCGGCTGTCGCCGGAGGCGCAGGGCGACCTGCCCGGACCGCTGGAGGTGGCGCGGCGCGGCTACGCCCTGGAGGCGCGCGACGGGCGGCTCGCCGTGGCGGTGACGGGCGACGTGCCGCCGGAGGAGAAGAGCGCCGGCACCAGGTACCGGGAGGAGGCGCGCCGCCGCGTCGACCGCGACGGGCTGCGCGACGCGGTCCTGTTCTCCTGCTTCAGCGGCCGGCAGTACTCCGACAGCCCGAAGGCCGTCCACGAGGAGCTGGTGCGCCGCGGTTCGGACCTCGATCAGCTCTGGGTCGTCAACGACGCGCAGGTGGAACTGCCGGGCACGCTGCGGCCCGTCCGGCTGCACGGCAGGGAGTGGCACGAGGCGCTCGCCACGTCCCGCTACATCGTGACGAACCACCGGCTGGGCGACGCGTTCCGGCGGCACCCGGACCAGATCGTCCTGCAGACCTGGCACGGCACGCCGCTGAAGAAGATCGGCGGTGACATCAGGGAGGTGCACTTCGCGTACGCGCCCGGTATGAAGAAGGCGCTCCAGTCGCGCTCGAAGGACGCCGGGCCCGTCCTGCCCGAGTGGAGCCACCTGCTGTCCCCCAACCCGTTCAGCACGGAGATCTTCCGCCGCGCGTTCGCGTTCAAGGGCGACATGCTGGAGGTCGGCTACCCCCGCAACGACCTGCTGTACAGCCCGGAGGCCGACACGGTCGCCGCGCGGGTGCGGGCCCGGCTCGGCATCCCCGAGGGCAAGCGGGTCGTGCTGTACGCGCCGACGTGGCGCGACGACCAGTACTACAGCCGGGGCCGCTACAAGTTCGACATGCGGATCGACCTGGAGCGCGCCCGCGCGGCGCTCGGCGACGACCACGTCCTGCTGGTCCGGCTGCACACCAACGTCGTGGACGGCGTCCGCGAGGACGGGCACGGCTTCGTCCGCGACGTGTCGGCCTATCCCGACATCACCGAGCTGTACCTGATCTCCGACGTGCTGATCAGCGACTACTCGTCGGTGATGTTCGACTACGCCAACACCGGCCGGCCCATGCTGTTCTTCACCTACGACCTGGCCGACTACCGGGACCGGCTGCGCGGCTTCTACTTCGACTTCGAGGCCGAGGCCCCGGGGCCGCTCGTGGAGACCTCCGACGAGCTCATCGAGGCGGTCCGCGACGCGGAGTCCGCCATGGACGGCTACCGCGACCGCTACAAGGACTTCGTGGCACGTTTCTGCCCTCTCGACGACGGGCATGCCGCCTCCCGTGCCGTCGACCGGGTCTTCGGCTCGGACGGCGGAGGCCGGTAAGCGTCATCGGGGAAGGCGACTGGTCCGTGAACACGGTTCCTGACCGTTGCAAGGAGTTAGACCGGTGCGGGGTGGCCGACCATTGCAGGGTCGGCGCGGACGACACCCTGCAGATCCGCTGGCCGCGCCCTGTGGCGGAGGGCGAGCGGATCGTCCTGCGCCACGGGCCGTCCGGGGAGGTCCGTACGGGGCCGCTCTCGGCCGACCGGCGCTCCGCCGCGCTTCCGGTCGCCGGGCTCGCGCCGGGCGCGTGGGAGGTGCTCCTCGGCGCGGACCGCCCACTGCTGACCGACGACCCCGGGTTCTCCTTCGACGGGCTGCGCGAGTACGCCGGGCGGGCGCGGGATCGGGCCGTCCGCGTCGTGCGGCTGCCGGACGGGCGGGCCACGCTCGACGTCCGCGAGGTCTCCCCGCACGCGGAGGTCGAGGAGGTGCATCCGCTCGACGGCGAGATCAGGATCACCGGCCGGCTCGCCTACGCCGGGCCGCGGCCGGGCGGGGCCGCCCGGCTGGTGGCGGTCGCCCGCGAGGGCGGCGGCGAGGA
This sequence comes from Actinomadura sp. NPDC023710, assembly GCF_040639875.1. Lineage (NCBI taxonomy): Bacteria > Bacillati > Actinomycetota > Actinomycetes > Streptosporangiales > Thermomonosporaceae > Actinomadura > Actinomadura sp. NPDC023710. Next base: position 32,888 of record NZ_JBFAGB010000007.1, on the reverse strand, counting down.
GACAGGGGGCGCCCGCCTCGACGGGACCGGCTTCGACGCGTGCCTGGACGTCCACGCGCTCACCCGGTGGGAGCCCTCCCTGTGGGACCTCTGGCTGGACGCGGGCGACGTCCGCGCCCGCCTCGCCACGTTCCTCGACGACGCGCCGGGCAAGCGCGGCACGCTCTCCTATCCCCGGCAGGTCGTCGCGTCCGGCGGGCGGCGGATGAGCGTGCGGCCGTACTACACGCTGAAGGACGGGCTGGCGGTGGCCTGCCACCTCCTCCCCGAGGACGGCGCCCCATGAAGATCACGTTCCTGCTGCTGGAGGCCTGCGCGATCGACGGCACCGTGCGCAGCACCTTCACGCTCGCGGACGAGCTGTCCCGCCGCCACGACGTCGAGATCGTCAGCGTGCGGCGCACGGCCGACCGGCCGGTGTTCCCGCTCACGGACCGCGTCCGGCTGCGCTTCCTGGTCGACGTCCGGCCGGGCGCGAAGGTCTCGTGGCCGAACACCGAGCGCGCCGCCCGGCTCATGGGCGAGCCCACGCGGATCGTCCATCCCGAGGAGCGCAGCTTCTCCAAGTACTCCGCCTGGACGGACGAGAGGCTCACCCGCTTCCTCGGCAGGCCGCGCACGGACGTGCTGGTCACCACCCGAGCCGGGCTCAACCTGATGGCGGCGCGGCTCGCGCCGGCCAAGGTCGTCGTGGTCGGGCAGGAGCACCTCCAGCTCGGCATCAACGACGCCGGGATCCTCGCCGAGATCGAGGAGCTGTACCCGCGGCTGGACGCCCTCACCTGCCTGACGGCCGCCGACACCGCGGACTACGGGCGCCTGCTGCCCGCCGGCTCGTGTCCCGTCCACACGATCGGCAACGGGCTGCCCCCCGGGGTGCGTCCGCGGTCGCGGCAGGAGAACAGGGTCGTCGTGGCGGCGGGCCGGATCGTCTGGATCAAGGGGTTCGACCTGCTCGTCGACGCGTTCGCGAAGGTCGTGGAGAAGCACCCGCAGTGGCGGCTGCGGATCTACGGCGCGGGGCCGCGCCGCGAGGAGACGCGCCGCCGGGCCACCCGCCTCGGCCTCTACAACCACGTCCGGATGCTGGAGCCGGCCCACGACATGGAGGGCGAGCTGGCCAAGGCGTCCGTCCTCGCCCTGCCCTCGCGCGCCGAGCCGTTCGGCATGACGATCATCGAGGCGTTCGCGTGCGGGCTGCCGGTGGTCGCCTTCGACTGCCCGCACGGGCCCCGCGAGATCATCACCGACGGGGCCGACGGGCTGCTCGTCCCGCCCGAGGACTCCGGCGCGCTCGCCGAGACGCTGATCCGGCTGATCGACGACGTGGAGCTGAGGCGCGCGATGTCGGCGAACGCCCTCGACTCGGCCGAGCGGTTCGCCGTGCCGGCGGTCGCCGCGCGATGGGAGCGGCTGCTCGGCGGGCTGGTCGCCGCACCCCGCCGCGACACCGGCCGGAGCTAGTCGGCCTCGGCGTCGATCTTCTCGCGGGACTCCGGCCGCTGCTCCTCCCGCGGCGGGGGCACGGGCGGCGGGCGGAGCGACGGGAACAGCGCCAGTCCGAGCGCGACGCACGCGAACGGGACGGCGGGCATGACGTAGCGGTAGTCGAAGTCGGCGGTCGCGGCGGGGATCACCAGCAGCGCCAGGCTCGTCCCCCACGGGAGCAGCGCGCCCGCCGCCCAGTGCCGGACGGGCCGGGCAAGGCGCCACCGCCCGTTGGACCGCGCGTGCGGCACCGCCCCGGCGAGCCCGGCGAGCAGCAGGACGCCGAGGATCGTGCCGGGCATGACCACGTGGTCCTGGTAGGCGAGGACCTGCCCCGCCCACGGCCGGACGACCCGGGTCTCGCCGTCCCCGCCGTACCGCCCGGCGAGGCGCGCCTGCCTGTCGCTCCAGGCCTCGCCCTCGGGGAACTCGTACTGGAGCCACGTCCACGGCGTGGGGTACGGCTGCCGGTGCCAGGTGAACGCCCTCAGCGTGTCGCGGACGACGACCTCCGCGTAGTCGACGGGCTGCGCCTTGATCGCGGCCCAGGCGAACTCGCCCGCGAGCCGGTTGCCGTCCTCGCCGTAGACCCAGCCCGGGATGCGGCGGAACGGGGAGTCGGGCGTCCACATCACCGAGAACGACCTGGAGATCCGGGGATCGCTCCGCTCCGGACACATGATCGCCAGCTCGGGCCGGGGCCTGATCACCCGGCAGTCGGCGAACGCGGCGGTGCGCCCGTACAGGAACACCTGGTCGGCCTTGGCGAGCTTGTACTGGCCGTACTCCGCGTGGAACCAGACCAGGTAGCCGGCGACGGGCAGGACGAACGCGACCGCCGCCGCCGCGCAGGCCCTCCAGCCCGCCCTCCTGATCAGCATCGCGGCCAGGATCAGGGCGACCAGCGGCAGGCCCGCCGTCCGGGTGAGCGACGCGCACGCCGTGAGCACCCCGGCCAGGGCACCGAGCCACCAGGTCGGCCGGCGCCGCCACAGCACGGCCGTCACCGCCGCGAGCAGCAGGAACGCGAACAGCGAGTCCGACATGAGCATGTGCTCAAGGGCGATCTGGTGCACGGGGATCAGCACCGGGACGGTCAGCAGCGCCGCCGCCGTGCCGGGCAGCCACACGCGCCGTCTCTTGTCGTCCGTGACGGGCCAGGCCGCCCGTCCCGCACGCCAGACCAGGACGTACACCAGGACACCGGTCAATACCCCGACGGCGTGCTGGACAGACACCATCAGGCCGAAACTGTGGAACGGCTTGAGCAGCCACAGCAAGATCGGATATCCACTGGGGCGCGTCTCGTCCGGCCGGAACCGGATCGCGGCCTCCAGGTACCCGGGCGAATCGCCGAACCACAGCGGCGCCGGATAGGCGAGGACGGCGACGGCCCGGATCCAGACCGCGACCGCGAGCACTCCGAGGAACGGCAGGTGGGGAAGGACGGAACGCACGCGCACCCCGCCTCGTGTACCCACGGCGGTGATCGTCATGTGACCGGACGATCACGATCCGGGAGATCCCCGGTGACCGGAACCGGACAGCCGATACGATCAGACCGCTCCGCGAACGAAAGGAACCCCATGGCGAACTTCACGCTCGATGACGTTCGGCAACGGACGTACAAGGCGCGTGACGCCTGGTGGACCGTGCTCCTGGTCGACCCGCTCGCCGCAAGGCTGGTCAAGTTCACGGCCAACCGGACGCGCGTGACGCCGAACCAGCTCACCGTCGGCGCGCTCGTCCTCGGCCTCGCCGCCGGCGCCTGCTTCGCCGTCGCGTCCTGGCCGTGGCTGCTCGCCGGCGCGCTGCTGTACCACCTGTCGTTCACGCTCGACTGCATGGACGGCAAGATCGCCCGGTTGAAGGGCACCGGCTCGGTGTTCGGCGCCTGGCTCGACTACATCTTCGACCGCGTCCGCGTCCTGGCCTGCGCGATCGCCCTGATGGCCGGACAGTACGCCGCCACCGGCAACGTCGCCTACGTCTGGACGGCGCTCGGCGTCGTCTTCCTCGACATGCTGCGCTACATGGACGCGCTGGAGATCTACAAGGTCCGCTCGCAGATGCGGACGACCCTCAACGCGGCCCGCGAGGAGGCCCGGACGCTGGAACTCGCGGCCCGCCGCGCCAACGGCGATCTGGGGGACGCCGACGAGGACCTGCGCTCCGCCGAGGCGCTCACCGAGGACCCCGAGGCCGACGCGGAGAACCGGGTCGTCGGCGACGACCCCAACGCGGCGGCCCTGCAGGCGGGCTTCAACCAGCGCTTCCCCTGGTACGCCCGCATCCGCAACGTCCTCATGGCGGGCCGTATCCGTCCCCACCTGATCAGCGGCATCGAGTTCCAGATGGGCGTCTTCATCGTCGCCCCGATCGCCGCCGCGATCGTGCCGGGCGCCATCATCCCCGTCGTGATCCTCAGCGGCATCGGCCTGCTGGCCTTCGAGCTGATCATCATCTACAAGTTCTGGCTCTCCAGCCGCGACTACAGCCGCAGCCTCACCAAGCTCAACGCCAAGATCGAGACCCACCGCGCCGAGCTTCCCGCCGAGCCCGTCCAGGCCGGCGCCGTCGTCGGCAGCTCCGGCTGACCCGTACCGCATCAGGGTCCCCGCGGCGCCGCCGCGGGGACCCTTCTGTCGGACGGACCTTTCCCAGTCCATGGACGGGGTCGGCGCTCCCCGGTCGTGGTCGCGGGCCAGGCCGGCGAGGGCCTCGTCGAGCGCCGCGACCTTGTCCGGGTCCCCGGCGATGCGGTCGTAGACGCTGATCGCGGGCCCGTAGCGGCTCTTGAAGTGGTCGCGGAAGTCGCCGGGCTTCTCGAACAGGTCGACCCGCAGCGCGTCGCGCCGGAAGCCGGCAAGATCGAACGCTTCCACCGCACCCTGGCCGACGGCTGGGCCTACGCCCGACTCTACGAGTCAACCGAGCAACGCAACGCCACCCTGCCGTCCTGGCTCCACTTCTACAATCACCACCGCGCCCACTCCGCCATCGGAGGCCGGCCACCGATCACCCGGCTGACCAACCTCCCTGGACATCACACCTAGCCGGTGAGGACGTCCGTCCACTGGCGGCAGACCTCGTCCAGGCCGTAGGCGGCCCTCACCTGGGCGCGGGCCTGCTCGGCGTCGTCCTGCCAGCGGTTCAGGGAGACCGTGGTGGCGATCGACGCGGCCATGGCCGAGGTGTCGTCGTGGATCCAGCGGCGCTCGTAGATGGTGTCGGCGCCGGGCCAGGGCAGCAGGGCCGGGACGGCGCCCGAGGCCATGCCCTCGGCGGGGGCGAGGTGGAAGCTCTCGTCGTCGCTGGTGGACAGGACCCAGCCGATGCGGCGCAGCCAGGAGGACACGTCGCGGCCGTAGGAGTCGAACACGACGCCGCCGGAGAGAACGCGGGAGCGCCGGATGCGGCGGAAGACCTCCTCGTAGTGGGCCCGCTCCTCGTCCTTCTGCCAGATCCACCAGTACTCCCAGGGGAGCTTGGACTTGACGAAGAGGGTGAAGCGGGGGTCGTCGCGGCGGAGCTCCTCGACCACGTCCAGGGCCAGGTCCAGGCGCTTGCGGGACGGGGCGATGCCGATCATCCCGAGGTGGTGCTCGGCGCCGGGGAGCTTGGCGCGGTCGAGCTGCGCGTCGTCCACCCAGTTCGGGACCGTGACGACCTTCTCGGCGGGCCAGCCGGTGATCTCGCGGGTCAGCGCGTTGTAGTGGGGGCTGACGCAGATGACCTGGTCGACGGCGCCGATGTCGAGCTGCCTCGGCCAGGCCGCGTACAGCTCGAAGCGGTGCAGGCGCACGACGAGGCGCTGGTCCGGGCGCTTGCGCTGGGCGTACCAGAGGGCGTTCGGGCCGCACCACTCGCAGACGATGACGTCCGCCCAGTCGACCAGGGCCTGGCTGCGCTCCTCGTCGTGGGCCTTCAGCGCGGCCCAGTGGTCGACCCGGACCTCCAGGTCGGGACGGGAGCGCAGGTAGTCCAGCAGGCGGGAGAAGAACTTCAGGTCGTGGCCCGCCACGCCCACGCGCAGCCGCCGCCCCTTCACGGCGAGGACCTTCTCGGACGGTTCCGGGAACGCCTGCGCCAGATGGTCGCGGAGGCGGGCGGCGGCCGCGTCGAGGGTGAATCCGGCGGCGGCCGCGCGGCAGCGGTCCGCGGCGAGCGTGAAGACCTCCGGGTTCTTGCCGATGAGCGTCAGTGCGTCGAGCACGTCGTCCTCGGTGGCGGCGAACAGCGGGTAGTCGGTCCCGAGGAGCCGTTCGTGCATCGGGGTGCGGTTGAGGACGACCGGGACGCCGAGCGTCCCGCACTCCAGCACCTTCGTGGACAGTTCGAGGCTGGCGTCCAGGGAGGCGGCGCGCCAGGACAGGCCCACGTCGCCGGCGGCGGTCAGGCGCATCGCCTCGGCCCGCGGGTGGCCGCCGTGCCAGACGACTCCCTCGCCCGTCTCCAGCGCGGTCCTCATCCGGGCCGCGAAGCCGGGATCGGACGGGTCGTCGTGGATCTTGTCGCCGACCATGTGCAGCTCGGCGTCCACGCCGCGCATGGCCAGCAGGCGCGGAAGGGACGTCATCTCGTAGGTGTTCCAGCGCGGCGCGAACTTGCCGGTGTAGACGAGGCGGAGCGGGCCGTCGGAGGGGCCGGGGCGGCGCGTCTCCAGGCCGTCCGGGAGCACGACCACCGGCGGGAACAGCACGCTCTTGCCGGCGGTCGCCGGGACGGCGCCCTCCAGGAACCCGCGCAGCTCCTCGGTCTGGCAGAGCAGCACGCGGGAGGCGTCCGCGATCCGGCGCAGGTCGGCCTTGGCCGAGGCGGTGAACTCCGCGGCCGACTGCGGGACGTCGGTGAGGTACGTCCACAGCCGCCCGGCCATCGGGCCCGCGGCGAGCTTGCCCGCGAGGATGCGGCCGCGCACGACGACGAGGTCGTAGGGGTCCTCCTCGTCGACGCGGGCGAGCACGGCCGCGGCCTGCCGCGCGACCATGCCGGCGGAGCCCTCGAACAGGCCCTCGGCGTGCGGGCTGCGGACGGTGACGCCGGGCAGGGCGCGCAGCGGGTCGACGAGCCGGCCGGTCCGGACGGGCGCCTTGAGGACCAGCGTCACCTCGCAGCCGGCGCGGACCAATGCCTGCACCATGCCCTGGGCCCAGATGGCCGACCCGTCGATGATGTTGAGGTCGACGTCGCCGTAGACGAGGGCACGTGGTCGCACGGTGGTTCCTTTCAACGGGCCGGACCGCTCGTGGAGGCGCGGTCTCCCGCGCCGTCCGGCGGCGGCGCCGGGTCGAGGAGCCGGGCGAGCCCGGCGGGCGCGGTGGCGGTCGCGTCCCAGTGCAGGGACGCCAGGGTGGCCGGCGGCGCCTCGCCCCACAGGACGAGCGGGAGCGAGCGGGCCGCGGCGATCCGGCGGATCTCGTGCAGGGCCAGATCGCGGTCGTACATGCCGGGGACGCCCAGGTAGGCCCACGGCCCGCCGGGTTCGCCGGCCGCCGCGTCCACCACGAGCGCGTCCACGTCGGCGGCTTCGAGGGCGATCGCGGCGTCGTGCGGGTAGAGGGCGACGACCTTGGCGTGCTCGGCGAGGACGGCGGCCGTGCCGGGCGCGAGCACGCCCGCGATGATCGGGACGTCGGACGGGCCCGCGACGAGCAGGCGGTCCTCCGGCCGGTCCACGCGGTCCGGCTGGACGCCGCCGGCGGCGGCGCGCGCCGCCGCCGAGACCGGGGCGCTGCGCTTGCGCCAGAGCCGGTACAGCTCCTTCGGCAGCCGCTTGCCGCGCTTGGGGTTGCGCGCCGCGCCGGCGACCAGCCGCCCGAACTGCACGGCCGTCGAGGCCTCCAGGGCCGCGAGCCGCCGCTCCATCTCGTCGAGGCGCGCCTCGCGCTCGCGCAGCGTGGACTTCAGCCGCCCGAGCTGCTGGTAGGCCTTGGCGTTCTTCTCCTCGTCACTCACCCAGGAACTCCATGATCACTTCGGCGATGCGGGGGCCGGCGTGGCCGTCCCACAGCGGCGGCGTGCGCCCGCCCGTCCCGCCCCCGGGCGCCGATCCCCCTTCCAGGCATTTGCGGACCCCCGGCACCAGCTCCTCGAACGTGACGAGCCGGTTCGTGCCGTGGGTGATCGTGATCGGCCGTTCGGTGTTGGGGCGGACGGTCAGGCACGGCACCCCGAGGATCGTCGTCTCCTCCTGCAGGCCCCCCGAGTCCGTGACGACCGCCGCCGCCCCCCGCACGGCCGCGATGAAGTCGATGTACCCGAGCGGCTCCAGGATGTGCACGCGGTCGTGCCCGTCCAGCCCGGCGGCCAGCAGGTTCGCCCGCCCGCGGGGGTGGACGGGGATGACGAGGTCGGCGAGGTCGGCGACGCCGTGCAGGCGCCGGACGAGGGCCGCGGCCGTCTCCGGCGCGTCGACGTTCGCGGGCCGGTGCATGGTCGCCAGGACGTAGCGCTCCGGCAGCCCGTGCGCCTCCCGCACCGCGGCCGTGTCGAACTGGTCCAGGTTCGCCAGCAGCGTGTCGATCATCGGGTTGCCGACCAGGTGCGCCCGCTCCACCGCGACGCCCTCCGCCGCCAGGTGGCCGATCCCCTCCGGGCTCGTGACCAGGCACAGCGCGGAGAGCTGGTCGGTGATCCTGCGGTTGACCTCCTCCGGCATCGTCATGTCGAAGCTGCGCAGCCCGGCCTCCACATGGGCGACCGGGATGTGCAGCTTGGCCGCGACGAGGGCGGCGGCGATCGTCGAGTTCACGTCGCCGTACACGATGACGAGCGCGGGTGAACGCCCCGTGAACTCCTTCTCCAGCCCGATCATGAGCGCGGCGGTCTGCTCGGCGTGTCCGCCCGACCCGACGCCGAGGTTGACGTCGGGCTCGGGAAGCCCGAGCTGGTCGAAGAAGATCTCCGACATCCGCGCGTCGTAGTGCTGGCCGGTGTGGATCACCGCCTGCTCGGCTCCCGCCGCGGCGAGCGCCGATATCACCGGCGCCGCCTTGACGAAGTTGGGCCGCGCCCCGAGGACGTGCACGATGGGTGCCAACACAATTTCCCTTCTGTTCATCGGGGTTGCCTACCGTCCGGCCTGTGGCCGACGAACCCGTGAAGAAAACCGTCTACCTGGCCGGACTCGCCTGGCGCCAGCTCCGCGACGACCCCGGACGGGCGTCGCGGCTCGCCGTGCGGCTGGCCGCCCGGACCCCGCTCGGCGCCCGGCTGCGGAGCTCCCGCCTCGTCGTCCCGAGACCCCGGAACCTGGGCCGCGAGACGCGGGACCTCCGGCTCCTGCTCGCGGAGTCCGCGCCGCCGCGCGAGCGCCGGGCCGTGCAGGGCACGACCGTCCTGCAGTTCGTGACCAACGCCCTGCCGCGCACGAACGCGGGTTACACCGTCCGGACGCACCGGATCGCCCTCGCCCAGCGCGAGCTGGGGTGGGACCCCCACATCGTGACCCGGCTGGGATACCCGCTCAGCCAGGGCATCGGCGACGCGCGGGCGCGCGTCGAGGTGGACGGCGTCCCCTACCACCGCCTGCTGCCCTGGTTCCCGCAGACGGACCCGCGCGACACCGTGGCGAAGAGCGCCGACCTCGCCGGACGGCTGGTCGAGGAGCTGCGGCCGTCCGTCCTGCACGCGGTCAGCAACCACCTGAACGCGGCCGTCGCCCTGGAGCTCGGGCGCCGCCACGGGGTCCCGGTCGTCTACGAGGTGCGCGGCTTCCTGGAGGACTCCTGGCTCTCCCGCGATCCCGCGCACGGCGAGGACGACGAGTTCTACCGGCTGACCCGCGAGCTGGAGACCCGCCGGATGGCCGAGGCGGACGCGGTCGTCACGCTCGGCGAGGCGATGCGCGCGGAGATCGCCTCTCGCGGCGTCCCCGAGGAGAAGATCTTCACGGTGCCGAACGGGGTGGACGAGGCGTTCCTCGCGCCGCTCCCGGACGGCTCCGGCCTGCGCGAGCGGCTCGGCATCGACCGCGGCGCCATCGTCGCCGGCCTGACGTCCTCGTTCTACGGCTACGAGGGCATCGACACGCTCATCGACGCGGCCGCCCTGCTCCGCGACCGCGGCGCGCCGGTCACCCTGCTGCTGGTGGGGGACGGCCCCGAGCGCGGCGCGCTCGAACGGCGCGCGGCCGCACGCGGCGTCCACGCCGTGTTCACCGGCCGGGTGCCGATGGAGTCCGTTCGCCGATACCACGCCGTCCTCGATGTCTTCGCGGTTCCGCGCCGGGCGGACCGGGTGTGCCAGTTGGTGACGCCTCTGAAACCGATCGAGGCCATGGCGGGGGGAATCCCCGTTATAGCCAGTGATGTCAAGGCTCTTCGCGAAATCGTGGAACCGGGCGTGACGGGGGCGTTAACAGTTCCGGAAGACCCGGAAGCCTGGGCGAATTGCCTGGAAGATCTGGCTTACAGTCCCGAAAGGAGACAGAAAATCGGGCGGTCGGCCCGTGAATGGGTCGCGGCGGAACGCACCTGGCGCGCCGTGACGGCCGGATACCGGGCCGCCTACCGCTTCCCGACACGCCGGAGCACATAGATCGAAGGGGGCCTGTCGCGTGGATCTCGTGGTCATCGGACTCGGCTACGTGGGGCTGCCGCTCGCGCGGGAGGCCTGCCGGGCCGGCCTGCGGGTCGGCGGGCTCGACCGGGACGCGCGCGTGGCCGCCGGCCTCAAGGCCGGGATGTCGCACGTCGACGACGTGTCGCCGGAGGAGGTCGAGCGGATGCTGCAGGCGGGGTTCGCCCCGAGCCTGCACGAGGACGTCCTGGACGGCGCCCGCACCGTGGTCATCTGCGTCCCGACGCCGCTCTCGCCGGAGGGCGGACCGGACCTGACCGCGGTGCGCGGCGCGGCCGAGACCGTCGCACGCCACCTGGAGCCCGGGACGCTGGTGGTGCTGGAGTCCACCACCTACCCGGGCACGACCGAGGAGGTCGTGCGGCCGATCCTGGAGACGTCCGGCCTGGTCGCCGGGGAGGAGTTCCACCTGGCGTTCTCGCCGGAGCGGATCGACCCGGGCAACCCGGTCTACGGCGTCCGCAACACCCCGAAGATCGTCGGTGGGCTGACCCCGGCCTGCGCGTCGGCTGCGTCGGCCTTCTACGGCAAGTTCGTCGACCAGGTCGTGGAGGCCAAGGGGACGCGCGAGGCCGAGATGGCCAAGCTGCTGGAGAACACCTACCGGCACGTCAACATCGCGCTGGTCAACGAGATGGCGGTGTTCTGCAACGAACTCGGCATCGACCTGTGGGACGCCATCGACTGCGCGGCCACCAAGCCGTTCGGGTTCCAGGCGTTCCGGCCGGGGCCGGGCGTCGGCGGGCACTGCATCCCGATCGACCCGAACTACCTGTCCTACAAGGTCCGTTCGCTGGGCTACCCGTTCCGGTTCGTGGAGCTGGCCCAGGAGATCAACGACCGGATGCCCAGGTATGTGGCGGAACGCGCCCAGCAGCTGCTCAACCGGGAGGGCCGCGCGCTCAAGGGCGCCAGGGTCCTGCTGCTCGGCGTCACCTACAAAGCCGACATCGCCGACCAGCGCGAGTCCCCGGCCCGCCCGGTGGCGCGGCGGCTGGCCCGCCTCGGCGCCGACCTGTCGTTCCACGACCCGTTCGTCGCCTCCTGGGAGGTGGACGGCGAGCCGGTGGCCTCCGCCGGGAGGGACCTGACCGCCGCCCTGGAGGCGTCCGACCTGGCGATCGTGCTGGCCGACCACGCCGCCTACGAGGCGGCGACGCTGGCGCGCCACGCCCGGCTGCTGTTCGACACCCGCGGCCGGACGCGCAACATCCAGCAGGACACCGTCGAGCTTCTCTGACAGGCGGGCTTTTCCGTGGCGGACTTCTTTGACAGGGCTTTTCCATCCGGCGGGACTTGCCTGACCGACGGCCTTCCCTTTCAGTCAGGGAAAAGTCGCCCGGCAGCGTCCACCCTCCGGACAACGGGAATTCATCGGCAATTTGCATCGGCACCCGAGACTCGCCGGTGATGGACGAATCGGACGTTGCGGAGTGAGTGTGATGCGGGTCTGCGTTTGCACGGTGGTGCACCACCCCGAAGACGCGCGCATTCTGCACCGGCAGATACGCGCCCTGCTAGAGGCCGGCCACGAGGTCACCTACATCGCCCCTTTCCGGGCGTGCAACGCGACCCCGTGGCGCCAGATCAGCCCGGTGGACATCCCGCGGGCCACGGGACGGCACCGGGTCCGGGCCCTGCGCGCCGCCCACCGCGCGCTCGCCGAGCACGCCGCGTACGCCGACGTGGTCCTCCTGCACGATCCTGAACTGCTCGTGTCGCTCCCGCGCGAACTGCTGGGGCGGACGGTGGTCTGGGACGTCCACGAGGACACCGCCGCCGCCCTCTCCGCCAAGGGCTGGGTGCCCGGACCGGCCCGCCCCCTCCTGCGCCCGGCCGTGCGCCGCCTGGAGCGCCGGAGCGAGCGGCGGCACCGGCTGCTGCTCGCCGAGGAGGGCTACCGGTCCCGGTTCCGCGAGGACCACCCGGTCGTGCCCAACACCACCTACGTGTCCGACCTGCCGCCCGGACCGCCGGACGGCCGCCGCGCCGTCTACGTCGGGCAGCTCTCGCGGGCCCGCGGCGCCCTCGACATGATCGAGATGGCCCGGACCCTGGCCGCCGAGGACGTGCTGGTGGAGCTGATCGGCGCGGCCGACCCCGACGTCCGGGACGCCCTGCGCACGGCCCAGCGCGAGGGGATCGTGCGCTGGTACGGGTTCGTCCCGAACGACCGGGCGCTGCGCATCGCCGAGGGCGCGATGGCCGGGCTCGCGCTGCTGCACGACGAGCCGAACTACCGGCACTCGATGCCGACGAAAATCGTCGAGTACATGGCCCGCGGCATCCCGGTGATCAGCACGCCGAACCCGCCGGCCGTGGACATCGTGGAGCCCGCCGAGTGCGGGCTGATCGTCCCGTTCGGCGCCCCGGAGGCCGCGGCCAAGGCGGTCCTGCGGCTGCGGGACGACCCCGTCCTGCGCACCGGGTTCGGCAAGCGCGGCCACGAGGCCGCCCGAGAGCGTTTCCACTGGCCCGTCCACGCCGAACGCTTCGTCGCCCAACTGGAGGCGTGGGCGGGCCGCTCTCCCTCGGCCGTCCCGGAACCGGAGGCCGAACCCGTCCCCGAGCACTGAGCCGGCCGGGGTCGGCGGCGGGCCGGGTCAGGACGGGCCGGGGCAGGACGGGCCGGGTCAGGAACGGGACTGGGACAGGTGGCGCAGGCGGTAGGCGACGGAGCGGGCGAGGCGGGCGGCGGCCCCCGGCGGGCGGTTCGCCTCGACCATCACCACGCACCGCCCGACCCGCAGCGCGATCATCCCGGCGGTCGGGCCGATCTCATAGGCCTCGTCGCCCCCGATGTCGCGCCGCCGCCGGGCCTGCGCCTGCGTCGCCTGCAGCGTCTCCAGCATCCGCGACGCCGCCGCGTCGGTGTCGGCCACCCAGCGGACGCTCACCGTGAGGCCGGTGACGGCGGTCTCGGGGCCGTCGTCCCGCTCCGGGCCGCCCACCCGCGGCCCGGCCGAGGGGTCGGGCGTGGCAGAACCCGTACCGCTCGGCTCGGGCGAGGGCGATCTCCGGGCGGCGGACCCGGCGGGATCGCGCCTGCCGCCGCGCGGCATGTACGTGCAGGACACCGGCCGCGGAAGGCGCACCGTCCCGGCGGACGCGCGGCGCGGCTCGGTGACGTAGCCGGTCATGCGCGCCGCGGCCAGATCGGCCTTCCTGAGCAGGGAGCACGCGTCCGGCCAGTCCTTCTCCGGGACGCCGCCGAGCTCCGGCGGCCCGGCGCCGGCGAGCCCGCCGCGCAGGGCGACCAGCCGCGCCGCGCCGTCCGGGCGCGGCGCCGCCTGCGGGAGCGCCGCGTACAGCAGCCCTCCGGCGGCCGCCAGCCAGGGCCGGACGCCCGGCAGGTCCGGGTCCATCGAGAACGGCGCGGGCGCGGTCGTGACGCTGCCGTCGCCGGGCTCGACGATGTCGACGCCCGCGGGCAGCAGTCCCTCCGACAGCCGGGGGCGCAGCGCGAACACCTGCCCGCCGGCCTGCGCGAGCGCGGTGTAGGCGGGCACGTCGCGGCTCCACCCGACCCGCCCGGACGGCACGTCCACCGCCTCCATGCGGGCCTCGTCCGCGCCCGTCCCGTCGGTGCCCGCCCCCTCGGCTCCCGCCCCGTCGGTGCCGGTCCCGTCCGGGTGGTAGACGACCACGAGCCGGCCCGGCGCCAGCACGCCCGGGCACATCAGGTCGCCGCAGACCCCGTCGCCCTTCCAGACGCCGAACTGGCGGCCGCCGTCGTCGAACGCGCGCAGGGCCGTCCCGTCCGAGACGAGCGTCACCCCGTCCAGCATCGACACCTCGGGCGACTCCCGGGAGCCGAGCCGCCGCTCCCAGCGCACGATGCCCTTCGTCGGGTCGACGGCCAGCAGCCGGCTTCGGTGCCCCTTGTCGCCGCCGGGGCCCGCGCAGCGCAGGCCCAGCGCGGCGAGGTCCTCCCGGCCGTCGGACGGGTGCGCCCCGCCCTCGAACAGGCGGCAGCCGCGCGGCAGCGCCAGCCGCCACACCCGGTTCCCCGTCACCGCCGACACCCCGAACAGCGTCCGGCGCCCCTCGTCGGCGGTGAACAGCACGTCGGACCCGGCGGGCCAGCGCAGCGTCGTCCGGGAGACGGCGGCGGGACGCTCGTCCTCGCGCCGCCACAGCAGCCCGCCCGACAGCGCGTCGAACGCGACGAGCATCCGGTCGCCGCGGTCGCCGTCCCGCTCGAAGTAGGCGACGACGCGCGACCCCGTGGTCGTCCAGCCGAGCAGGGACCACCCGGCGCGGCGGTAGCTCCAGCGGGCCTGCCCGGTGCGCGCGTCACGCGCCTCGATCCCGTGCCCGGACGCCGTCACGACCTGCCCCTGCGCGACCTGGTGGGCGACGCCGTCGTAGCCGGCGACCGAACCGCGGTGCGTCCGCGTCGCGTGCTCCCAGCTCACCGCGAGCGGGCCCGGCGGCGGGCCCACCTCGCTCTGCGGCGCCACGGGCTCCCCGGTCACGGTGTGGCGGACCTGCCACCACTCGGCGCGCAGCACGTAGGTGTCGACGAGGACGACGCAGAGCGCGACGGCGACGGCCCCGGACAGCAGACCGAGCGCGACACGGACCCTGCCCACGGACTCCGGTCGGCCGTCAGGCCGCTGCCGGCTCCCGACCACGACCGCGCCGCCTCCCTCCAACTACGGTAATCACCGAGGACTGTGCTCATTAGGACGACACCCACCATGCCCTGTGCGGGGCTCCCGCGCGACACGGCCGGGAAGAACGGAGCGAACCCGTGGAGGTCTTCACCCGCTGGCACACCTGGGAGACGGCCCGCGCGGACATCACCGCGTCCGGCGCAGCCGTCGACCTGGACGGCCTGGAGCGGGCCGTCGCCGCCGCCCTGCGCTGGCACGGCGACCAGCGGCGACCGACCGGCGCCCCCTACGTCGAGCACCTGCTGGAGGCCCTCGAAGTGCTGGTGCGCGGGGCGGGGGTGACGGCGCCCGCCGTCCTGTCCGCCGCGGTCCTGCACGACGTCGTCGAGGACACGCCCGCCTCCCTCGCCGACGTGGAGGCCGAGTTCGGCCCCGAGGTCACCGAGCTGGTCGACTGGGTCACCAAGCCGCCCGCCGCCGGCGCCGGGCGCCAGGCCAAGCGCGCCGCCAGGGCCGCCTACCTGCGGCGTCTGGGCGAGGCCCCGCCCGAGGCGATCCTGGTCAAGCTCGCCGACCGCGCCAGCAACGTGCAGACCCTCGACCGGATGGCGCCGGACTTCCAGCGCCGCTACTACGCCGAGACCCTCACCTACATCGCCCCGCTGGCCGAGTCCGAGCCGTGGTTCAGGGCCTGGTACGCGGCCTGGCGGCGGCATTTCGCCCACCTCCAGTGACCCGCCGGTCATGAAGTGGGAGAATGCGGAGCCATGGAGCGGGAGTGGGTCGTCGAGGAGAGCGTGGTCGTCGCCGCGCCGGCGCGGGACGTCTACGCGGCCGTCGCGAATCTGCGGCGGATGGGCGAGTGGAGCCCCGAGGTTTTCGCGACGTGGGTGCGCGGGCGCGCCGTCAGGCCGGGGACGAGGTTCGTCGGCTTCAACCGCATCGGCTGGCGCGTGTGGTTCACCACGTGCCAGGTGAGCGCGGCGGTGCCCGGTGAGGTGTTCGCCTTCCGGGTGTCGAGCTTCGGGGTGCCCGTGGCGCTGTGGGGATACCGGTTCGAGGACGTCGCGCAGGACTCGTCCGCGCCCCGCACCCGGCTCACCGAGTACTGGGAGGACCTGCGCCGCGACCACCGGGGCGCCGGTTTCGTGTCGCTGCTCGGCAAGGTCTTCACCGGCGTCGCCGCCGAAGGGCGCGCCGAGGTGAACCGCAAGGGCATGCGCGCCACGCTCGACCGGATCCGGACGGCCGTCGAGAAGGGGTGACCGCCCCTTCCCCGGTTCCGGCGCTTGGCAGCAAAACAAGAACCTGTTCTACTTAGCGGTGTGACAACGACCGCGCAGACGCACGCGATCCAGGGGGAGCGGGTCACCCTCCCGGTAAGGATCCGTGACGCCGCCGTCGGCTCGGCGATGTTCGCCGTCCCCGCCGGCGCCGCCCAGGACGTCATCGCCTACTCCGGGCTCGCCGTGGCGGAACCGCTGCCCGGCAGGGCCGTCTGCTCGCTGGCGTTCGTCCGGTACGCCGAGGGCGACCTCGGCCCGTACCACGAGTTCGCCGTCGCGTTCCTGGTGCGCCCGCCCGGCGCGGCTCCGTCGCCGGGCGTGCTCGGGCGGATGCGCGGGATCGGGGCCTTCATCCACTGGCTGCCGGTCAACCAGGAGTTCACCCTGGAGGCCGGGCGGACGATCTGGGGCTTCCCCAAGGAGATCGCCGACATCCCCATGGACCTCTCCGGGCGCGTGAAGCGCTGCGCGGTGCGGATCGGCGGGCGGACGGCGATCGAGGTGGCGATCCGGCCGGGCGTGCCGATGCCGGCCGGCTCGGCGGCCCCGAGCGTCGACGCCTACTCCTGCCTGGACGGCGTGACGCGCCGGACGCCGTGGACGCTCACGCCGTCCGGCGTCCGGACCCGTCCGGGCGGCGCGACCGTCGTCCTCGGCGACCATCCGGTGGCGGACGAGCTGCGCGCCCTCGGGCTCGACCGGGCGCGGGCGCTCACCACGAGCACGGTCGGGCATCTGCAGATGCTGTTCCAGGGCGCCGAGGAGGTGCGCACGTGAAGCGGACGGCGCTGGTGACCGGCGCCGCGCACGGGCTCGGCGCCGTGGCGGCGCGCCGGCTGGCCGCGGCGGCGTGGGACGTGGTCGCGGTGGACGTGGACGAGCTCGGCCTCGCCAAGACGGCGCAGCGCTCCCCCAACACGCACGTGCGTGTGTGCGACGTCACCGACCCCGAGGCCCTGGCGCAGGTGCTGGCGATGACGGGCCCGGTGCACCGCGTCGTCCACGCCGCGTCCGCCGCGCCGTCCGGACCGGTTCTGGCGCTGCCCCTCGGCGAGATGGAGGACGTCCTGCGGAGGAACGTCCTCGGCACCGTCAACGTCGTCCAGGCCACGCTGCCGGGGATGCTGGAACGTTCGGCCCGGTCCCCGGAGCGGAGCGCCGGCGGAGCGGAAGGGTCCGGGTCGAACCCGCCCTCGCCAGGGGATATGGAGAGTCGCCCCCCACAGGGACGGGCCGGGGAGGTGTTCCTCTGCCCGGACGCCTCCGGCCCGCCCGCGAGCCCGTCCGCCGCCGCCGTGGCCGCCTACGCCGACGCGCTGTGGGCCGAGCACGGCGGGCGGGGCGTGGCGCTGCGCTGCGTCCACGCCGCGGCCGGGACGCCGCACGGCCTCGTCCTCGACGCGATGGACCGCTCGCTCGCGCGCCCCGCCCGGGGCGTCCACGTACGGGTCCGGCCGGCGCGCCGGCCGTTCCCGGCGGCGCTCGCCCGACGCTGAACGTCGTCGGAACCGCATAAGCTGTCTCTTCGCCATCGGGGTGCCGGGGGATGTCCCCGGCAGGACACACGCGCGAGGAGCAGCCTGCATGTCTTCCCAGGTCAACGGGCGGCCGACCGGTCCCGGCGGCACGGTGAAGGACCGGGAGATCGCCGTCGAACAGCGCTACGTCGACACCGCCTACGCGCGGCTGGAGGAGATGCGCGCGGACGCCCAGGCCATGATCCGCGAGGGCTACCGCCAGTCGCTCGCCGGCACCAAGGCCTCGCTCGTGGACCGTGACGCGATGGTCCACCAGGCGGCCCTGCGCGTCCAGGCCCTCGACGTCGCCGACGACGGCCTGGTGTTCGGCCGGCTCGACCTGGCCTCCCGCGAGGCCCGCTACATCGGCCGCGTCGGCGTCCGCACCAGCGAGCACGACTCCCTCGTCATCGACTGGCGGGCGCCCGCCGCCGAGGACTTCTACCGCGCCACCCCCGAGGACCCGCGCGGCGTCGTGCGCCGCCGGGTCCTGCACTCGCGCGGCCACACCGTGGTCGACCTGGAGGACGACCTGCTCGACCCGGAGGCGGCCGACGGGATGACCGTCGTCGGCGACGGCGCGTTCCTCGCCTCGCTCGCCCGCACCCGCGAGGGCGCGATGCGCGACATCGTCGCGACGATCCAGCGGGAGCAGGACGAGGTGATCCGCGCGCCCGCCGACGGGACGGTCCTGGTGCGCGGCGCCCCCGGCACCGGCAAGACCGCCGTGGCGCTGCACCGCGTCGCCTACCTGCTGTTCCGGCACCGCCGCCGGTTCGGGTCCCGCGGCGTCCTCGTCGTCGGCCCGAACCGCCGGTTCACCGCCTACATCGAGCGGGTGCTGCCCTCGCTCGGCGAGGGCTCGGCGACCCTCCGCTCGCTCGGCGACCTCGTCGACGGCGCCACCGCGACCGTCCACGACACACCGCGACTCGCCCGCGTCAAGGGCGCGGAGGCGATGGTGACGGTGCTGCGGCGCGCCGTGGCCGACCACGCCCCCGGCGCCCCGGACGAGCTGCGCGTGGTGTTCAAGGGCGTCGTCGTCACCCTCGACCGCGCCCGCCTCGACCGCATCAGGAACGAGGTCCACCGGCGCAGCCGCGGCAGCGTGAACGCGGCGCGCGGCCGGGCCGCGGAGATGCTCCTGGACGCCCTCTGGCGCCGCTTCGCCGAGATCGGGGGCCCCGAGGCGGCCGAGGCCGAGGAGGGCGCCGAGGCGGGCCTGTGGAACGCGATCCTCGCCGCCGACGGACTGGCCTCCCTCGACGAGGAGCCCGCGCGCGGCAACGGCGCCGGCAACGGCGACCCGAAGCGCGCCCAGTTCGACGCGCGGGTCCGCGAGCAGCGCGCGTTCACCGACTTCCTCGTCGCCTGGTGGCCGATCCGCCGCCCGCTGGACGTGCTGCGCTCGCTCGGCGACCCGGCCCGGCTCCGCGGCGCCGCCGGACGCGACCTCGACCGCGCCGACGTCGAGCCGCTCGCCGCGTCCTGGGCCGGCGACGGCGCGCCGCTCAGCTACCAGGACGTCGCGCTGCTGGACGAGCTCGACGCGCTGCTCGGCGCCCCGCCCCGCCCGTCCCGCCGCCGCAGGCCCCCGTCCGAGGACGACCCGTTCGTCGTGGACGGCGTCAACATCCTCACCGGCGAGGAGGTCGTGGACGAGACGTGGGAACCGGAGATGCAGGAGCTCACCACGTCCATGGAGCGGCTTGAGCGCTCCCGGCGGGTGGACGACGGGGTGGTCGAGGAGCGTCCCGAGTACGCGCACCTCGTCGTGGACGAGGCGCAGGACCTGTCCCCCATGCAGTGGCGGATGCTCGGCCGCCGCGGCCGCCAGGCGAGCTGGACGATCGTCGAGGACCCCGCCCAGAGCGCCTGGGAGGACCTGGCCGCCGCCCGCCGGGCCATGGAGGCCGCGCTCGGCGGCGAGCGCCCCGCGTCCCGGGGCCGCCGCCGGAACCGCAAGGCGCCCCCTCCCCGCGCCCGGCACGAGTACGAGCTGACCACGAACTACCGCAACTCCACCGAGATCGCCGCGGTCTCCGCACGGGTGCTCGCCCGCGCGCTGCCCGAGGCCAGGCCCGCCCGCGCCGTCCGCACGTCCGGGATCGAGCCGGTCGTCCGGGTCGTCCCCGAACCCGATCTCGGTCCCGCCGCCCGCGCCGCCGTCGAGGAGCTGCTCGACCAGGTCGAGGGCACCATCGGCCTGATCGTCCCGCTCTCCCTGGAGGAGTCCGGCGGCCAGGCCTCGCTGTTCGACGGCCCCGCCACCGCCTGGGACGCCGCCGACCGCGACCGGCTCGGCGTGGGACTGCCCGAACGCGTCCAGGTCCTGGACGTCCTGGAGGCCAAGGGACTGGAGTTCGACGCGGCGGTCATCGTGGCGCCCGAGACCGTCGCCGCCCAGTCCCCGCGCGGGCTGCGCGTGCTGTACGTGGCGGTGTCGCGGGCCACCCAGCGCCTGACCGTCCTCACCGCCGACCCCCGCTGGAAGGACACCCTGCTCACCGGCTGACGGGGCCTCCGCCGATCCCCTCCGGGTTAGGCTGACGCTGCCCCATCCGCACGGGTGAACGGAGATCGATGAGCGGCCGCAATCCCGCACCCAGGCGCAGCTACGCGGGCCGGTCGGCCGAGGAGCGCCGCGCGGAGCGGCGCGACCGGCTGCTGGCCGCCGGGCTCGAACTGTTCGGGACGCGCGGCTACGCGGCGACGTCCATCGAACGGCTGTGCGCGACGGCGAGCGTGTCGACCCGCAACTTCTACGAGGAGTTCTCCGGGCGCGAGGAGCTGCTCACCACGCTGCACCGCGGCATCAACGAGCGCGCCGCCGAGGCCGTCTCCGCCGCGTACGCGCAGGCGGCGGACGCCGGCTTCCCGGCCCGCGTCGAGGGCGCCGTCCGCGCGTTCGTCACCGTCACCGCGAGCGACCCGCGCTGGGCCCGCATCGCGTTCGTCGAGGTGATCGGCGTCAGCGCCGGCCTGGAGCGGCACCGCTTCCGCTGGCGCGGCCAGTGGGAGGACGCGATGCTCACGATGGTCCGCGAGGCCGCCGCGCGCGGCGAGGCCGTCGACCGCGACCACCGCCTCACGATGATCGCCGTCATCGGCGCGGTGAACAACCTCGTCCACCACTGGTCTGCCCGCGACCAGAACGTCCCCCTGGACGACATCACCGCCGAACTGACCCACCTCATCGTGGCCGCAGTGACGAACCCCTAGATGATCGGGGGCCTGCCGGTGCGGGTCATGCGCCAGGCGGTGCGGTAGGAGATGGGGCGGCGGGGGCCGGCGGGCTTGCGCCAGCCCTCCAGGAAGCCCTTGAACCAGGGTTTGAGGGCGCTCGGCTTGCGCTCGCGCAGGACGGTCATGCCGACCCACACGGCGAGGTAGGTGAGCGCCAGGGGCCACGGCAGGTTGCGGCGGGCCAGCCACACGCGGTTGCGGGCGTTGTAGCGGTAGAACATGGCGTGCCGCGTCGGGAGGACGGCGGGGTGGTACATCACCGCCGAGGCGTCGTAGACGATGCGGTAGCCGGCGTTGAGGATCTGCCAGGCGAGGTCGGTCTCCTCGTGGGCGTAGAAGAAGTCCTCCGGGAGGCCGCCGCCGGCGTCGAACGCGGCGCGCCGCATCGCGCAGGCGCCGCCGAGGAACGTGGTGGCGGCGGACGAGCGCTCCGGGTCGCCCGCGCGCAGCCGGGGGACGTGGCGGCGCTCGCCGCGCCCGCCCTCGGGGTCGCGGACGCGGAACGAGACGACGCCGAGGTCGGGTTCGGCGGAGAAGCGGTCGCGCAGGTGGGCGCCGAGGCGGGGCGAGCGGTACCAGCCGTCGTCGTCCAGGAACAGGATGACGTCGCCGCAGGACGCCTCCACGCCGCGGTTGCGGCCGCCCGGGATGCCGAGGTTCTTCGGGAGGCTGAGGGTCTTGACGCGCTCGTCGTCGAACGGCGGCGCGCCCGCCGCCTCGCCGACGGGGTCGGCGCCGTTGCCGACGAGGACGACCTCGACGTCCACGTGCTCCTGCTCCAGGGCGCTGCTGACGGCGCGGGCGAGCTCCTCCGGCCGGTTGCCCATGGTGAGGACGACGACGGACAGTTTCACTTCAGCCTCCGGGAGGCCAGGATGCTGACCAGGTGCAGCAGGGTCTGGAGGACGGCGACGGCGGCGACCGCGACCATCAGGACGCGGACCGCGACGGGGTCGTCCCCGCCCGTGAGCGTGTCGATCACGGCGGCGGCCAGGATCAGCAGCGACAGCTCGACCGCGCCGATGATGCGGTGGAAGCGCAGCATGGACGCCGCCTGCCGGGCCAGCGCGATGCCGGTGGAGCGGGGCCGCAGCGCGCGGTCGCCGCCGGTCGGGTCGGCGGGCAGCCCGGACTTGGCGCGGGCGACGACGACGTTGTCGGTCTCCGCCTTGATCAGCGCGGCGCCGAGGGCGGCGAGCAGGCCGAGCTCGACCCAGCCGCCGTTCTCCCAGCCGCCCTGCGCCATGAAGCCGAGCCCGGCGAGCAGCGACACCTCCGACAGGTAGTGGCCGATCCGGTCGAGGAACACCCCGGCGACCGACGTCTGCCGCAGGTAGCGGGCGACCTCGCCGTCGACGCAGTCGAGCAGCAGGTAGACCTGGATGAGGAACGCGCCGGCGAGCGCCGTCCACAGCGGGTCGGCGGGCAGCGACACCGCGACGCCGGCGAGGACGCCGCTGAGCATCATCATGTAGGTCAGCTGGTTGGGGCTGAACCCGAGCCGCAGCGCGATCCACCCGAAGAACGGGGACAGGTCGCGCATGTAGAGGCGGCCCGCCCAGTGCTCCTCGTTGCGCCGGTCCTTCAGACCGGGCGGCTGGCCGTACCGGCGGATGTCGGCGATCCGCGCACCCTTGCGGTGCGGCCGGTGGTCGTCGCCCGGGGGCTCGGCGTCGCCGGATGGTTCGGGGGAGCCGGGGGGCTGGGGGGGTGGGTTCTGCCCGGACAGCTCAGCCTCCATGGGCCTGGACATACTCGTGCACCGCCTTGCGCGTCTCGTCCTCGTCGAGGCTGAGGTGTTCCAAGATCGTATAGCGGCCGGGGCGGGTCTGCGGGGCGTACCGCACCGCCTCCGCGAACTGCTCGGGGGACAGCCCGATGTCGGCCGGGAACCGGGGCAGTCCGTGCCGTCCGAGGCAGGTGAGGATCTCTTCGAGCCGCTCGTGCCCCGTGCCGAGCCGGGTGGCTCGCAGGTGGTAGCAGAACGCGGCGCCGATCCCGGCCAGCTCGCCGTGGTTGGCGGTGTCGGGGAAGAGGTGGTCGATCGCGTGCAGGATCTCGTGGTCGCCGCCGGACGCCGGGCGGGAGTCCCCGGCGAACGCCATCGCCATCCCCGACAGCACGAGCCCCTCGGCGAGGACGGTCAGGAACCGGTCCGAGTCGATCGAGCCGGGCTGGTGCAGCAGGGCCTCGGCGGCGGTGCGCGCCACGGTGAGCGCCATCCGGTCGACCCGCTCGCCGGTCTCCTCGGCGGCGAGGAGCCAGTCGTCCACGGCGGAGAAGTTGCTCACCACGTCGCCGATCCCGGCCCGGACGAGCCGGTCGGGCGCGGCGTGCACGTAGTCGAGGTCGACGATCATCGCCAGCGGCATCACGACGCCGAACGAGCCCTTGCCCTTGTCGTGGACGAGGGAGGCGACCGGCGAGCAGATCCCGTCGTGCGACAGGTTCGTGGCGACCGACACCATCGGGATGCCCGACAGCGTCGCCGCGTACTTGGTGGCGTCGATGGTCCGGCCGCCGCCGATGCCGACGACCGCCTCGTAGGACCCGGCGCGCAGCCGGGACCCCAGGTCGACCGCCGCGTCCACGGTGCCGCCCGCGACGTGGAACACCTCGCAGGCCGACAGGGACGGTCGGACGTGCTCGGCGATCTGGTCGCCCTGGCCGGGGCCGACGGCGATCGCGACGCGGCCCTCGGTGACGATCCGCCTGTCGGCGAGCAGTTCGCCCAGGGTCGCCACGGCTCCGCGCCGCACGTCGATGGAGAGCGGCGCGGTCAGCATCCGCGTCAGCAGGGGCATGGGCCTCCTCGCGTCGTGCCGGGCGTGCGGTCAGTAGCCCTTGGCGATCCGGCGGGCCTTCTCCAGGTCGTCGTGGTTGTCGACCTCGACCCAGTCGACCTCGCCGATGGGCGCGACGCCGATGCGGCCGCCGCGGTTCACGAGCTCCTGGTAGCCGTCCTCGTAGTAGAGGTCGGGGTCGCGCTCCCAGGTGGCCTTGAGCGCGTCGGCCAGCGGCCCGGCGGCGGCCGGCTCGATCAGGGTGGCGCCGATGTACTCGCCGTTCGCGGTGGCGGGGTCCATGAGCTTGGTGATGGTCCGCAGGTGGCCCTCGGCGTCGAGGATCACCTTCATCTCCTCGTCGGCGAGAGTTTTCACGTCGTCCACCGCCAGGAGGATGTCCGGTCCGCGGTTCGCCAATAGGGTCTTCTCGACGCCCACCGGATGGACCGTGTCGCCGTTGACCATCAGGACGCCCTTGGAGAAGTGCTCCCGAGCAAGCCACATGGAGTAGGCGTTGTTCCACTCCTCGGCCTTGTCGTTGTGGACGAGCGTGAGTGACACGCCGTACCGCTCCTCAAGGGCCGCCTTGCGCTCGCGCACCGCTTCCGCGCGGTAGCCGACGACGATCACGACGTCGGTCAGCCCGACCTCGGCGAGGTTGCCGAGGGCGATGTCGAGGATGGTGGTCTCGCCGTCCACGGGGACCAGGGCCTTGGGGAGGGTGTCGGTGTACGGCCGCAGCCTCCGGCCCGCGCCCGCCGCCAGCACCATGCCGATCATGCTCTCTTCTCCCTCTCGCCGTGGGGGCCGTCCCCCACACCCCCGGACAACTTCTTCGTCAGGTCGATCGTCACTCCGCCGGCGCGGCCGTGCCGCGCCCACGTGGCGGCGCTCTCTCCGCCGGACAACACGCCAAGGTAGGCGGCCAGCGCCGCGTACGCGAACGGAAGCGGCGCGAACACCCCTGTGAAGGCGGTGAACAGCATCCGGCCCTCCCAGCCGAGCCCGGCGAGGCGGACCCACCGCGGCGGCCGGCGCCCCTGGCGGGTGCGGTAGGCGGCGTCGTAGTGGTGGAGCGCGAGAACCGTGAGCAGCACGTAGACGAGCGGCGCCGGGACTGCCCGCGCGTCCCCCAACACGGCGAGGTAACCATACTCGATCCCGCGCAGAATGGGCGGAACCAGCCAGTCCAGCCGCCCGGCGTGCGGGCTCTCGGACGCGGGCCCGGCCAGGAGCAGCACGACGAGCGGCGCGAACACCGCCGGTTCGGGCCCGAGGCGCGTTCCGGGCTGCGGCCCCGCCGCGAGCAGGACGCCCGCGGCGGCCGCCGCGAGGACGGCGACCGGCAGCGGCGGGAGCCTTCCGCCCGCCACCCGGCCGAGGGCGTGCGACAGCGGGCCGTCGTCGCGGTACGTCCGCACGGTCGTCATGGCGCCAGCGACCTCGCCACTCGTCCGCCCAGGGTCAGCGCGGCGGCGGCCGCGCCCCAGGCGAGCAGGGCGGCGAACGTCAGCCGCGCGTCGGCGAGGGCGGCGGTGAGGGCGATCAGCGCGAACCGCTCCCCGAGCGGCAGCCGCAGGCTCTTGGCGGCCCGCCGCGCGGCCCCGCCCTGAAGCGGCCGGCCGCGCCGGGCCGGGCGGGCGCGGCGCGCGTGCCGGCTCGCCGCGTACGAGGCCGAGACCGTGTGGCGGACGGACAGCAGCGCCGCCGCGCCCACCGCCGGCCACCACGCGCTCGCCCCGGAGGCCGCGGCCCCGGCCGCCAGACCCGCGTAGACGGCGAGCTCCCCGACGCGGTCGAGGACGGCGTCCGGCCGGACGGCGAACGGGCTCGCCCGGCGGCCGAGGCCCGCGCCCGCCTGCCCGAGGACGAGCGAGGCGGTCAGCAGCAGCGCGCCGGCGACGAGGCCGCTCCGCGCGCCGGCGGAGAACCACACCGCCGCCAGGCCCGCGAGCGCGAGCGAGGACGCCGACACGGCGCCGGCGGTGATCCCGCGCTCGGCGGCCCACCGGGCGACGACCGCGGCGCAGGGTCCGGTCACGTAGGCGGCGACGAGGCCGTCGCCGGGCTCGGCGCGGCCGCGCCGGCGCGCCCCCTCCACATCCGCATCCACGGTGTCCACGGCATCGGCGGCCTCTCGATCCGGGCGGTTGATCACGGGGTGGTCCGGTACGTTGAGCGTGACCGGCCGCTCACGCGCGGGCGCCTGATCCATCGGTGCCTCCGGGCCGGTCGAAGCAGAGCAGTGCAAAGCGTAGTGGCTCGACTACCTAGAGTCATGGAAACCGGGAAGAAATGGCGACGCGGACGGTTGCGGTGGTGCTCGCCGGCGGGGTCGGCGAGCGCATGGGCGCCGGGCGCCCCAAACAGCTCATGGAGGTCGGCGGGCGGCCGATCCTGGCGCACGCGGTCCACGCGTTCGACGCCCATCCGGGCATCGGCGAGGTCGTGGTGGTGATGGCGCCCGGGCATCTGCGCGAGGCGGCCGCGATCGCCGCGCCGTTCGGCAAGACGGCGGCGGTGATCGAGGGCGGCGCGACCCGGACCGCGTCCACGGTGGCGGCGCTGCGCCTGCTGGAGGACCGTCCCGACGACGTCCGCGTCCTGTTCCACGACGCGGCGCGCCCCTTCGTCGACCGCCCGGTCATCGACCGCGTGCTGGACGCGCTGGACGACGGCGAGGCCGTCGCGGTCGGCGTGCCGTCGTCCGACACGATCGTGGTGGTCGAGGACGGGACGGTCGCGTCGATGCCGCCGCGCGAGACGCTGACCCGGTTCCAGACGCCGCAGGGGTTCCGGCTCGGCACGATCCGCAAGGCCTACGAGCTGGCCCTCGCCGACCCGGGGCTGCGCGCCACCGACGACTGCGGGATCGTGCACCGCTACCTGCCTGACGTCCCGATCCGGGTCGTGGCGGGCAGCGAGCGCAACCTCAAGGTCACCCAGCCGCTCGACGCCGTCATCGCCGAACATCTCGCCAGCGAGGAAGCACCGTGATCTTCGAGAACACCCCCACCGTCATCGGCCACCGCGGCTTCGGCTCGGGCGAGGTCACCCCGCCCGGGGCGCGGGAGGCCGTCGCCGAGAACACGCTGCCCTCGATGCTCGCCGCGGTGGAGGCGGGCCTGTCCTGGATCGAGATCGACGTGACGCGGACCGCCGACGACGTCCTCGTCCTGCGGCACGACCCGACGACCGTGGACGGCGACCACCTGGTCGACCTGCCCGCGACCGCGAGCGGCCTGCCGCTGCTCACCGAGATCTTCGACGCGCTGCCGGCGGACGTGGCGGTGGACGTGGACGTGAAGACCGTGCTGGAGGACGCGCTGGACGACCCGTCCCGCCGCACCGGCGCGCTCCTGGCCCCGGTGCTGAGGCGGGAGGCGGAGCGGCGCCGGCTGCTCGTCACGTCGTTCGACCCGTCGCTGCTGATGTTCCTGCGCGAGGAGGCGCCGGGCGTCCCGCTCGGGCTGCTGACGTGGCTGCGGTTCCCGCTGTGGCACGCCGTCCCGGCCGCGGCGGGCCTCGGCATGGACGTCGTCGCCGTGCACACCGGGTCGTGCGGCACCGAGCACCCCGACACGCGGCTGCGGCCGCTGGAGCACTGCGTGGAGATCGCGCACAAGGCGGGCCTGGAGGCGATCGCCTGGTGCCCGTCGGCCGAGGCCGCCCCGACCTACGCGGCGGCCGGGTTCGACGCGATGGTGGTCAACGACGTCCCCGGCGTGCTCGCGGCCGTCTAGACGCCGGCGGCGGGGCGGCCGCGGCCGGGGGTCAGTTCGGGCGGTTGCCGCCGTACATCTGCGTCCACTCGCCCGGAGGGTCCTCGTCGTCCGAGCCGCTCTTGGCGGGCGGCTCGGAGCGGGCGTCCTCGGCGCGCCGGGCCGGCGGCAGCGGAGGCGGGTTCGAGCCGGGCTGCCGCCCGTGCGGCTGAGCGGGCGGCTGCCCGTACTGCGGCCCGCCCTGCCAGGGCGGGCTCTGTCCCGGCGCGGGAGGCGGCTGGGGCGCGCCCATGGGCGCCTGGCCGCCGTGCATGGGCGGCGGGCCCATCGGCGCGGGAGGCGGTCCGCCGAACCGGGGCGCGGCGGCCGTCCGGGCCTTCCACCGCGACGGCGCGAGCGAGGCGACCAGGAGCGCGACGCCCAGGAGCAGGAAGACCCCGTAGGGGGCGAGCGTCGTGTAGCCGAGGTAGAGCTCGCGGCTCAGCACGCCGCGTCCCGAGTGCTCGAACGCGAAGCGCGGCGCCGCGAGCCAGAGGAAGCCGATCGCCGTGTAGGCGGCTCCCGGGATCAGCGAGGCGAGCGGCGACACGCGCGACCCGGCGGCCAGGCCCACCAGCACCGCCGCCACCAGGACCACCCCGGCGCCGACCCAGCGGTCCTCGCCGCCCCGGGTGAAGAAGTACCGGAAGTACTCCGTGAACTTGGTCGTGCTGTACATCAGGCACAGCGCGATCACCGGGGTCACCACGAGCCCGATCAACACGCCGAGACCGTGGCGCGCTCCGTTGGACATGGCCACCTCCGAACTGCGGCGGGCGAGATCCCGCCAAACCTAACGGTCAGACGGGCCGCGCACCATGGCGGTTCGGTGGTGATCGTACTTTTCTGCCCGCTACTGGACGGTTTCGCCGGGTTTGATCGGGGCGGGCTGGCCGAGCCGCGGCGGGCTGGTCAGGAATCCGACACCCCAGGTCACGTGCATGGTGGCGAAGACGAGCGGGAGCCGGATCCAGGCGGCCGGAGGCAGTCCGCGCCCCTCCACGGCGGCACCGGCGATCATCGCGGCCGCGTATCCGGCGGGCAGGATCCAGCCGGGCCAGAACCCGAACAGCCCGGCGACCACGCCCGCCGCCATCGCCACGACGGCGATCGGCGGCGCGAGGTAGCGCAGGTTGAGCGTGCCCTGGTGCTCGCGCCCGACGACGCGCCGCCAGCGCCCGGTGTGGAAGTACTGCCGGGCGAGGGCCCGCAGGTTGGGCCGGGGCCGGTAGGTGACGCGCATGCGGGGGGTGAAGTAGATGCGGCCGCCGCTCTGCCGGATGCGGTGGTTCATCTCCCAGTCCTGCGCGCGGGTGAACGTCTCGTCGTAGCCGCCGACGCGGTCGAGCGCGCTGCGGCGGAACGTGCCGAGGTAGACCGTCTCCACCTCGCCCGCCTCGCCGCCGGTGTGGAAGCGGGCGTTGCCGACGCCGAGCTTGGAGGTCATCGCGCGCGCCACGGCCTTCTCGAACGGGGTGACGCCCTCGGCCGCCATGATCCCGCCGACGTTGTCGGCGCCCGTCTCCTCCATCGTCTCGACGGCGGCGCGGACGTAGTCGGCGGGCAGCAGGGAGTGCCCGTCCACCCGGACGATGATCGAGTACTGCGACGCCTTGATCGCGATGTTGAGGCCCTGCGGGGTGCGCCCCGTCGGGTTCGCGACGACGATGACGCGCGCGTCCTCGGCGGCCAGTTTGCGGGCGATCTCCTCGGTGCGGTCGCGGGACGGCCCGATGGCGAGCACGAGCTCCAGTTCGCCCGGGTAGTCCTGGCTGAGGATGCGGCGTACGGCGTCGGTCAGGTGGCGCTCCTCGTTGAGGACCGGCATCACCACCGAGACGGCGGGCCACGTGCGCTGACCGGAGTCGGGAAGGGGCTTCACGGCGTAGCGGGTTTCCTGGTTCATGGCGCGCTGGGCATGGGGAGACGAATTCATGTGGGCTCGCGGGCGCACCCGTCCGGCGGACCGGAGGGAGGCGCCCCTTCCTCTCTCTTGCTCGCTTGTCTGACGCAGCCCACGCCACCCAGGTTTGCGTGCGGGCCGCCGGGGTGTGGTCAAGACGGCGCCACGTTACTGCAAGGACACGAGGTCCAGGTAGCGAACGGACGGGTGTCCCCCACTTTAGAGTGGTGTGGACTCGCGTCAGCACGTGATCATCGGGAGGCGGCGGCCGAAATGGCAGACGGGCACGACTCGGGTCGCGGCGACGCCGACCCCCTGGAGCGCTATTTCCGGCCGCGTCCCGGCGCCCACGCGGCCGAGGACGACGGCGACATCGAGGGCGTGACCATCGACGGGATGCCCGCGCCGCGCGTCCCGGTGGAGAGCCCGCGCGGGCCGCGCCGGCCCGGCCGGGGGCTGAGCCCCCGCGCGGCGACGAGCGCGCGAAGGCAGAAGCGCTTCCTCACCCTCACCGGGACGGCCTCGGCGTTCGTGCTGCTGACCTCGGGCGGCGCGTGGGCGTTCCAGAACTACGTCACCGGCATGATCGACAAGGTCTCGGTCGGCGGGCTCGGCAAGGGCAAGGACACGCCCAAGGGCGCCATGACCATCCTGGTGGCGGGCGTCGACCGGCGCGAGGGCCTGACGAAAGAGCAGCAGAAGGCAGCCAAGCTCGGGCACGAGGCGGGCGAGCGCTCCGACACGATGCTGCTGGTGCACGTTTCCCGCGACCACGACAGCGTCTCGGTCGTGAGCCTTCCCCGCGACTCCTACGTGACGATCCCGGG
Source organism: Actinomadura sp. NPDC023710 (assembly GCF_040639875.1). NCBI lineage: Bacteria > Bacillati > Actinomycetota > Actinomycetes > Streptosporangiales > Thermomonosporaceae > Actinomadura > Actinomadura sp. NPDC023710. Next base: position 2,872 of record NZ_JBFAGB010000007.1, on the reverse strand, counting down.
GCACCGGTCCAACGGGTCGGAGGGCGCCAAGGGGACGCGGGTCCCGTCCCGTCCGGGCAAGCTCACCTGGGCCTACCAGTTCGGGGGGCCCGACCTCACCGTCAGCACGATCAAGCAGGCGACCGGCGTGTCGATCGACCACTACGTCGAGGTGAACTTCTACGGGTTCGTGCGCATGGTGGACGCGATCGGCGGCGTGGACGTGTGCACCGAGCAGGCCGTCGACGACAAGAAGAGCGGCCTGCGGCTCCCGGCCGGAAAGTCGCACGTGGACGGCCTGAAGGCGCTCGCGTTCGCCCGCGCCCGCTACTCCCTGACCGGCGGCAGCGACCTCGGCCGCATCGACCGCCAGCAGCAGTTCATGGCGGCGATGCTGAAGCAGGCGCTGTCGACGAAGACGCTCGGCGACCCGGTCAAGTCCACGAGGTTCCTGAACGCCTCGCTGAAGTCGCTGCGCGTCGATGAGAAGCTGGCCGACAACCTGCCGGGGCTCGCCGACCAGATGAAGAACCTCTCGACCGACGACCTCACGTTCGCGAAGGTGCCGCTCTCGAACCCGGCCTACAACGCCGTGCTGTGGAACGCGCCGTCGCCGCAGTCGACCGTCCAGTGGGACCAGCACAAGGCGCGCGACCTGTTCACCCGGCTCCGCCGCGACCAGCCGCTCGCGACGCAGAGCCCGAAGCCGAGCGCCACGCCGACGAAGAAGTCCGGGGACGAGCCGACGGTGCCGCCGGACGAGATCTCCGTCCGCGTCCTCAACGCGATCGGCACCCGCGGCCTGGCCACCAAGGCGGGCGGCGAGCTCCGCGAGGCCGGCTTCAAGGTGACCGTCGTACCGGGCGTGGCGCGGCGCGGGCAGCAGACGACGCAGATCCTGTACGGGCCGGGACGGGAGGACTCGGCCAAGACCCTCGCCGCCGCGATCCCGGACGCCAAGCGCAAGAAGGTCTCCTCGCTCGGCTCCCAGGTGCAGGTGATGGTCGGCGCGGACTGGGACGGCGCGGACTGGGCCGGCGTGAAGGAGGTCGAGGTGAAGGAGTCGCCGAGCGCGCAGCCGTCGGGAGGGTCCGCCATCGAGACCGGCACGGCCACCCAGAAGCTCTGCGGCTGAGCGGGACGGTCCCCGCCGCCGCCCCCGCCTTCTAGAATGCATTTCTAGTCGCGAGCGGGGAGGAAGCAGCATGGGCGAGGACGTGCCCGCCGAGTCGTTCTACGAGCCGCTCGGCGGCGGGAGGTTCGCCTCCACGGCCGCGACGGCGGGCCCCTGGTCGCCGGGCCTCCAGCACGGCGGGCCGTTCTCGGCGCTCATCGGGCGGGCCTTCGAGCGGCACGACCCCGCCCCCGGCACCCGGCTGGCACGGGTGACCGTCGAGATCCTCAGTCCCGTGCCCGTGGCGGAACTGGAGGTCGGCGTGCGCGTGGTACGCCCCGGCAGGAGGGTCGCCCTCCTCGAAGGCGAGATCACGCACGAGGGGCGGCCGGTCGCCCGCGCGAGCGCCTGGCGGATCATGGCGGCCCCCTCCCGGCTGGAGCCCGTCGTGCACGCCGCCGCGCCGCCGGACCTGCCCGGGGCGCCGGAGCCGTTCGGCGAGTGGGCGGGCATGCACCGGGACGGCTACCTGTCCGCGCTGGAGTGGCGGCTCGTCCGCGGCGCCTTCGGCGCGCCCGGCCCGGGGACGGTCTGGGCGCGGCCACGGATCCCGCTGGTGGCGGGCGAGGCCGACACCCCCCTCGTCCGCGCGCTGACGCTCGCCGACAGCGCGTCCGGCATCGGCAGCCAGCTCGACCCGGCCGAATGGCTGATCATCAACACCGACGTGACCGTCGCACTGCACCGCGATCCCGTGGGCGAGTGGCTGTGCCTCGCCGCGTCCCTGGACGCCGCGCCGGGCGGCAGCGCGCTCTGCCAGGGGACGCTCGCCGACCGCTCCGGCGAGCTCGGCCGCGTCCTGCAGACCCTCCTCGTGGACGAGCGCCCGCCCGGCTGAACGCGGCCCGGAAGGGCGGGATCGCAACTCTGTGTCACTGTTCTGCTACGGTGAGTAGCGCCTGGGCGACAGAGAGCAGAGTTCCCACCTCGTCAGGAGTGCAGAGATGTCCACAAGGATGCTCGGCTTGCTCACCACGACCGCCGCGATCTCCGTGGCGCTCGGCGGCGGCGTCGCCGCCGCGAGCGCCGCGCGCACCATGCCGCCGCCGGCCCCGCCGCGCGCGAACGCCCCGTCCGACACCAACCCGGCGTTCGACATGGACCCGTTCACCGTGAACACGGCGTCCGAACCGGCACCGGTACAGGCACCGAACGCGAACCCGAACCCGGCGGCGAACCCGGCGAACCCGGCGGCGAACGCCGAGCCGAAGCCGAACACCGCACCGGAACAGGACGCCGCGGCGCCCAAGTCGCCGCCCAGGGGGACGTCCGAGGCCAAGGACGGCACCGACCTGAAGGCCTGCGAGGACGCGGAGTGCCAGGTCGAGATCAAGGACGGTCAGACCATCACGTTCGACCCGAAGCTGGGGATGGACCCGCTGCACATCAAGATCGAGGGCAGCCGGGTGACCTTCTCCTCGCGCGGCCGCCACGGGGTGATGATCACCTCGATCGACGCGGCCTCGCCCCGTTCCAACGCCAACTACGACGGCCTCACGCTGCGGCCGCACCGGGCCAAGAACGGCGCCATGATCCTCGACATCTCGCACGACTGAGCCGGCGCACGGCGCTGACACCGAGGGGCGGGCCGCACGGCCCGCCCCTCGACCGCGCCACCGGGGACTACTTCAGGAGCTGGCGGGCCATGACCATGCGCTGGATCTGGTTGGTGCCCTCGTAGATCTGGGTGATCTTGGCGTCGCGCATCATCCGCTCCAC